>NZ_FNJS01000023.1:0-78429 GCF_900104405.1 Arthrobacter sp. ok909
TTGTTCAGTGATCCTGCGAGGTGCGGGAGGTAGACGGCGGGATTTCCAGACTCCGGGTCAGCCAGTACCCGGTAGATGTCGACAGCCTCCTGGGCGGGTGCCAGTGCTTCCCGGCGCCGGCCGGCATTGTGGTATCTGTAGGCCACCGTTGCGAGCAGTGTGGCGTGTTCCGCGGTACTCGTGTTCGCGTTCGATGCCAGTGCAATCCGGCGTTCTGCGACGACGACAGCAGCTTCGTCGAACTCGAGGTTCGCCCTCGGGGGAAGCTGTCCATCGATGAGCTTGAGGAGATTGGCATCGGTGCCAGCCAATGTGGCAAGACGGGCCACGGTAGCGCCGCCGCCGACAAGCACCAAACCCGGGTTTCGATTCAGGAGCGGCCGTATTATCTGCGTGAGTAAATGGGGCCAACGCGATGCTGCTTCCACCAGCCCTGTGACTGCGGGTCGTATATATATGGGTAGGGCAGGGGAGCCGTCCCGCCAAGCTTGGGTCGGTGTGAGCAAGTGGCTCAAAGCACTAATTGTCCATGGGTCACTAAAATCCGATTCTGGTCCAGCCCCGGGAACAGTGAGCGCAATGTAGTCCTCGGCCAAGCGGTCAGGGGTTAGTGCCTCAAGTACCATTTCCGGTCTGGTAGTCGGGTAGGTGATCTTGTGGTCCAGCAGTAGCTGATCGGCTTCGGGGGCGCTTGTCGCGATTCCGGCAACCTGAACCGCTTGTATGCCCGCAGAGTAAGGCAGGGCCTGGGTGAGTGCCGCGACCACGCTGACGTGTCCTATCTGCTGCGGCGAGGAGGTGATTTTGCCTGAGTTCGCGAGCTGCCACCACCCTTCCCGCTCCCGATCCAGCAAGTAGGTTGATAGCGCGGCAGGGTTTAATGGCGGTTCTGATCCACGGGCTGTTGCATCAGCTACTACCAATGCAGCCATGTATAAGGTCAACGCATCCCCACTGCCTGGTGTTGGTGCGTAGTCAGGGACCGACACAAGGGACGACTCGGTCAGGCCGAGATACGGGGAAAACGCCGCCACTGCCGACCTAAACGCGCGTTGGACGTCCAACCCTTCACGGTCAAGCCCGTCGGACAAAGGCGAGAGTCTGAACTCATCGACCTCATCAATTCCCGCATCAAGCAGGGCCCCCTCCACTGACTTCCACCAGCCCTGAAGCCCCCGTCCCACCAGCAGGACCCGGACCGGGCCAGGCAGACCAATATGGGCGTCCAATATGGCGAGCAAGTCCGGGGTGGGCCAGCGGTCGGCATAATCGACAATAATCAGCAATCCCGCGCCGTCCAGGGACTGAGCGGTATCTACGGCGGTAGTGGCGCCACCCAGAAGGGGAGCTAGGCGGTTATGAGCCTCGACCACAGCCCACCCCACCTGGGACAGATCATGAGCGAACCGGGCCACGAGCCGCGTCTTTCCCTGCCCGCCCATGCCGTAGACGACCCTGACTGCGGTTCCCGCCGGCTTCCAAGCCCAATCCCTCAAATTTTCAAGCTCTTCGCTGCGGCCGACGAGATCGACCACTTCGTACCGGGCCGCCAGTAACCGGCTCGGAAACCTGCGTGCTAACACCTCTGACAACACCGCGGGTCCTGTGCCGGCTGGCCGCAACCGATAATGGGGATCGCCCCGATACGTCCAAGCGAACAGGTCTCCGTCCTTGACCGCGAACACATCACCAACACCTCCCTGCACCTCTTGAGCAATGCCGGGGCTGGCAGTGGGCTTCCTAGAGCCAACGGGGATGTCCCGTTTGAAAATGGATGCCCGCTTCATTGGTTATCCCGACGCTTCGCTTCCGGCTTGGATGGCTTGTTCACGTTCATGGTCCCGTTCTGAACGCCGAATGCATCACCGCGCTCGGCTTTGACCACTTGCATACCCGAACCTGAGTTGCCCGCAGGTTTCGCAGCTCGCAGGCCCACCACGCCTAAGACAACCCCGACCCCGGTCAACACGAATCCCCATATGGCCAGCGCACTTACAAGGCCTTCAGGAGTTCTTGCAGCGAGCACCACCATCACCACGGCGCATACGAGAACGGCTACTGACCCAAAAATTAGGACGCGCCGTAACATGCTTACATGCTCTCATCCGTCCAAGGCGCGAGACCAGAGCTAAGACTTCAGCGCCCTGCATGAACCCCGTGAACGGAATTGCACGAAGTTGTGCCGCACAACGCAAGAGTGAATCTGAACCGGCTCGCACGTTTACCCGTGGGAGCAGGGAATGTGTTTCTTACCAACCCTAGGGATACGAAACGTCCCAGAGCTTAAGCAGCGTTGTCTCGTGCCCTGGTGACCAATTCGCCAGCCGAAAACCGAATGTACCGCTGTCCGCGCTATCACGTGACCACATTCAGCAGATGGTCAATACTCTGAAGACCTTCACCCACAGGGCGGACACAGTGTCTTGAAACCACGGTCTCGAATCGCTAGCGTTTCGAGACGGGTGCATATGTGCCTGCATTGGTAGTGGCTACAGTCGGGGCATGAACCAAAGGGCCCGCCGCACGGGGCCTCGTGCCTTGGACTGACTAGGGCACGCTGAGGCCCTGTTGATTACGGTGACACTGGGGAGGTCCTTGTGGACCTCGTTCTGGGGGTCGTTGTACCAGGATGTGTTGCCCGAGTAACCCGCAAGCTGCCCCGTTAATCCCAGCTCGATGGAGACAGGCTCCTCCATGCCTTCGGGCCACTGGTTCATCAGGTGCGGGTATTTCTTGTCCGGGTGCGGGAAACCGCTCGATACCCGACGGGGGCGGGGAGATGACAGGTGTTCCGTGCTCGCGGGCCGCGAACTCGCCACCGGAAGGCACTCCCCTGGGGACGCGGGGCTGGATGGCCACCGTTGTTCTCTTCAGGCGGGGCAAAGGCAGGCTGGTCTTTCTGCCGACTGACCTGCCTGTGCGGCGGGACGCGAAAACGCGCTTCCAAAACAGAACGCCCCCTCCAGCAGGGCCCGGGGCGGGCTGCGGAAGGAGGTGTCTAGACCCGAAATGGCAAAGCGTCGCTTGTGATGAGCTCGGAGCATCGTGACGGGACGGAAAATAACGTGTGCCCGGAGTTAGTTTTCGACCCTTGCGGACTCTATACGTCTGATGGACCATTGGTGCACCTACAGTCCTGGATTCAGGAGGCAATGATGGCTGTTGACGACGATGCCGCTGGCGATGAAGACCAACTCAGAGAGAGGAACTTGGCCCGCTCACATGAAAACATCCTGCTGCGAACTACAGTAACTTCGATCGATCCAGCTTTGGCGTCAATCCTAAGACTAGGTGAACCTCGTGAGGTCCCTGATGACGAAGTTCGTGACTCGCAATGACATATGTGGTATTTGTTTACGCGGGAACGCTAGCGTACCTCCCCGTCACCAATGCTTCATTCGGGAAATATAGTGCGGAGAATCTCAACTTCACTCGGGGAAGTCAGTTTGCGGGTTATTACCTCGTGGGGGTTGGGGCCAATGAAACCTTTCCTACGAACGCGCCCGGTTACGACACCGTTCAGACTTACACAGACTCCGTGGATCCAAATCTTCAGCAATTCAATGTGCATTTGTCGCCAACCCCTACTCCACCCCCGCCTCCGCCGCCACCTCCACCCGCACCGGCAAAGCATGGTGATCACTTCTACACCACCTCATCTGTGGAACGTGATAACGCGGTGCAGAAATACGGCTATCAAAAAGAAGGAATTGCCTGCTATATCTTCGATACCCAACAGCCTGGCACGGACGCCTTGTACCGCCTTCTAAACAGTCAGAATGGGGACCATTTCTATACGACGTCGGCTTTTGAGCGAGATAACGCCGTGCAGAAATATGGCTATCACAGTGAAGGCGTCGCGGGTTACGTCTACGTCGGCCAGCAGACTGGCACATCCCCGTTCTATCGCCTTCTAAACAGTCAGAATGGTGATCATTTCTATACGACGTCGGCTTTTGAGCGGGATAATGCCGTGCAGAAATATGGTTACCACAATGAGGGGGTTGCTTGCTTTGTGTTTACTGATCAGCAAGCCGGTACGACCCCGCTCTATCGGCTTGTGCAGGCCTGATATCCCACTGCCTGGATAATTCGCGGGCTTCTTGACCAGCGGGCCTACCGCTATCGAACGGGCGGCCGGGCGTCATACCGCCTGACCTGCCTGTGCCCGGCCGCACGCGAATACGGGCGCCAAAAGCACCACCGCCCCTCCCGCAAGACCCAGGGGACCCGAAGAGATGCGGCATCGAACGTAGGACGGTCCAGTCTTCGTGCCGAATCTCGTTGTGCTGCGATCGTTGCGGGGTGCGCCTGAGCCTAGGAGCGACCGAGGACGCTGGCATCATCTACGTATGGAGTTCAATTCAGTAAGGCCGGCTGAGGACACGATGTGCCTTGCGCATATCACGGACTCGCATCTTCTTCGCCGCGTGGAAGAGTTCGCGGAAACTGGCGAGTGCACAATCTGCGAGACCGAGAGTCTCATGCCCAGGGGACACGTCGTGAACGTGGAGCGAGTGGCGCGCGTCGTCGCGGATGTCGCTTCTCGTAGCTACGACCACGAAGGTTTCGTCGTGGACAACGAGCAACTATCGCGGCCGTTACAAACGGACGAAGTTGTGGCGACGTTGCTCGACGGTAGCGTAGAGCCTGCGGCCTTCGACCTCGTCAGTGGCTTGACGAAGCAACTCGTCCACCAGGAACAGGACTGGTTCGAACCGTTCGACGAGGGCTACGAAGCAGGTGTTCAGTTCGAATGGGATGACTTCGAGCAGAGCCTGAAGCACGAGTCGCGGTTGCTCACACCTACGACGAGCACCCGGCCCAAGACGGCGCCGGAGAAAAACTACGCGTTCGTGAGGTCGTTGCTCGTTTTCGCGGAGGAACGAGCAGGGCTCGTTCGCACCTTGCGCAGGGGCACGAAGCTGTATCGAGCGCGCACCGAGCGTGACTCGCGCGCGCTCGAAGAGAAGGTACGAGATTCACCCGCGAGGGAACTCGGTCCCGCCCCCGCCGAGCGAGTGACCGCCGGCCGTATGAACGCTCAGGGCGTTCCGATGCTTTATGTCGCCCTCGACGCAGAGACAGCGTGTGCTGAGGTGGCGTCGCACAGCCCGTACGACGAAGCCGTGGGCGGGGCGTTCATCCTCCAGCAAACGTTGCGCATCCTCGACCTCACGCAGGTGCCACCGCCGCGGAGCGTATTCGACGAGACCCACGAGGAGGGTGATGACCGCCTGCGTTCTCTAAACTTCTACAAGGACCGCATCACGCGCCCCGTCATCCTCGACGACAATCATCCGGTGGATTACGTGCCGTCGCAGATGCTCACAGAGGCGTTTCGATGGTGGACCAACCCGTCGCTCGACGGAATCGCGTTCCCGTCACGTGTGCGCAAAGGTGGAACAAACGTGGTCCTGTTCTTCGGCGACCCGATGTGGTTTGAGCAGCAAGGCCGGCAGTCATCCCGCTTCACGCGCTTCCAGCGAGACAACGAACGTGGCAACCAGGGGCCGGTCTTCATCATCGACCCGAAGACGGTGCGGCGGTATCGAGTGAAGCGTGCGTTGACCGTCGAGCGCCAGTAAGACTGGCCGCCTGTAGGTGCGATCTCGCCCGGTGGCAGTGCAATAGCTCGCCTCGATAGATGCCGTTGGCGATACCAGGAAACGTCAGGTCGTGCGACCGTGTTGGGCGGCTTCTTCTTTGAGGTGCTGGGAGGTCCCGGAAAGTAAATAGCCGGGGCAGACCACAAGGCCTCGCCAGCCGAATGCGATTCCAGCAGCGGGGGCCTTGCCGTGCCCGGTGGGGAGCTAAGTCCTGACTTGGCTCACGGGTCGTGGTCTCCCGATCGTGCAGGGCTCTGACCTGCGGTGATGTTGGCAGAATGGTGCCTTTTCACGCACTAATGGGTTTTGTTCTAGTGTCTCCGGTGTGGCGTTCATCAGGAGGGTACTGACGGCCTCGGGAGCGACGGCTGTGCAGATCGCCGAGTATGTGCGCGGTCGTCAGCGGATCGTGGAGCACGTCGGCTCGGCGCATACGGAGGCCGAGCTCGGGGTGCTGCTCCAGCGCGCCCGTGAGCTGCTGGACAACCCTGCCCAGGGTGTCCTCGAGCTCGGCATCGAACCCACGCCGCCGGTGAAAGGCCTGATAGTGCCCGTCGAGACGGGCCTCTTCGAGACAGCCGCCGCGGTGACGCCGGCAGGCCGTGACAGTCCGGGACGCGTGGTCGGCGCGGACTCTCGGATCTTGTTCGATGCGCTGGCCGGGCGGTTCACGGCGCTGGGGTTCGACGCCCTCGAAGACGAGGTGTTCCGCGATCTGGTGATCGCCCGGATCGTCGAGCCGACATCACTGCTGGATACCGGCCGTGTCCTGCGGGACCTGGGCCGGGCCCCTGCCAGTTACGCGACGATGAAACGTTCCCTGACCCGGGCCGCCACGGGCAAGTACCGCGACCGGATCGCAACCTGGTGCTTCCAGCACGCCAGCACCGACGGGGACATCTCCTTGGTGCTCTACGACGTCACCACGCTCTACTTCGAGGCCGAGGAGGAAGACGAGCTGCGCAAGGTCGGCTATTCCAAGGAACGCCGGGTCGATCCGCAGATCGTCGTGGGTCTGCTCGTGGATCGGGGCGGGTTCCCGATGGAGATCGGCTGCTTCGAAGGCAACAAGGCCGAGACCTCGACCATGATCCCGATCATCAAGCAGTTCCAGGCCCCGCCATGACCTGGCCGACATGGTCGTCGTGGCTGACGCGGGCATGCTCTCAGCGGGCAATCTGCGTGAGCTGGACGAGGCGGACCTGCGGTTCATCGTTGGCTCCCGGATGACGAAGGCCCCGAACGATCTGGCCTCGCACTTCCGCTGGCACGGCGACGCGTTCACCGACGGGCAGCTGATCGACACGATCACTCCCAGAACCGGGCACACGAAGGAGAACAACGCGGATCTGCGCGCTGAACCGGTCTGGGACCCAGTCACGCACCCGGGCTCGTGGCGGGCCGTGTGGGCCTACTCCCGCAAGAGAGCGGCCCGTGACGCCATCACGCTCACGGCCCAGGAGAACCGGGCGCGCGAGGTCATCGAGGGCCAGAAAGCGGCCCGAAACCCGCGCTTCGTCAAGACCGCCGGCGGGAAACGCAGCCTCGACGAGGCATCACTGGCACGCGCCCGGCAACTGGCCGGCCTGAAGGGCTACGTGACCAACATCCCCGCAGCCACGATGGCCGCGTCAGAAGATATCGGCTCGTACCACGAGCTGTGGCACGTCGAGCAGTCCTTCCGGATGAGTAAGACGGACCTGCGGGCCAGGCCAATGTTCCACCGCACCCGCGACGCGATCGAGGCACACCTGACGATCGTGTTCACCGCGCTGGCCATCTCCCGCACCATCCAGGCCAGGACCGGGCTCGCAATCGGGAATGTCATCAAACAGTTCGGGCCCCTGCGCTCAGCGACCATCGCCATCAACGGCACCACCCAGACATTCGCCCCCGACATCCCCGCCGGGCAGCAAGCCATCCTCGACGCGATCCAGGACCCAAAAGTCACGCACTAAGGAAATGAGCCAAGTCAGGTGGGGAGCTAAGTGGGTCAACGGGGGAGGTAGAGTCCTGGACGAACTATCTGCAGTTCAGGTGCTGGGCGGGAAAAACTTGTCCCGGAATGTAACGGATTCTTGGAGAAGGCGCCCTGCACGGTTTTGGCCTTGCGCGCGATGCAGCAGGCTATGTGGAGTGCCATAGCGATGGCGCTTTCGTCGGAGACAAGGCGACCGCTGAGAACCTTGGACCTTCCGTCGTCTTGAGCCTCAAAGAGTGTCAGATACTCTCGTGCCCAGCGGCGGCCATGAGCTGCAGCCGAGCACATCTGCCACATAACAGCAGCACCGAACACATCAAAATGTTTGGACGTCTCTTGAATGATCTTCAGGTGGCCTGGTGGACGTGGCTTGATTTCCGAGAACTTCCAGCCGTGCCGGGAGAGGCAGTGGGTGAAGACCTCCAGCCGAACTTCATCGTGCCCGGCAGCTGGGTCTATAGATTGGTTTGCCCGCTTCAGATCATTCAGGTCGGCGTACTCGAGTTGCAACGACCGGCGTGCAACTTCGTGCGGTGAATCCGGTTGAAGGATCCACAGAGCTGTGGACGCGCTCTCAATCGCCGCCCGGATAAGCGTGTATGGAGCAAAAGTATGCTGCGCCCCGGCCTGCCCCATAACCATCGTCAGGGTGTGCAGGTGGTCCACTGCCGTATGAAGCAGATAGCCGATGTGATGAGATACCTGGTAAGGCTCAGTGACAGCATCAACGCCGTCGAGAATCGAACCCGAGCTGACTGCGACCGTGTTTGGGCCCTCGTCCTGCCACCGACCAATCTCGGCGAAGTCCATTCGCAGAGACCGCCACGCTCGCTTGGACTCGTCTTGGGACAGTTGGCGGCGTAGCCCTGACTTGGTTTCGCTCAACTTCGACTCTCGGGTTTAGGTGGCTAGGTGGTGCGGATTGCGATGGCTTTGGAGCCCTCTGGGATATTCGCTTCGGCGTCTACCTTGGCCTTATCGTACGTCTCGCCGTTGGTATCGACGTACGTTGGTAAGCCGTCTCTGGCTACTAGTGTCAGGATCACTTTCACCCCCATATCCTCGGTCGCCGTGTCTGCCGGAGTTATTGCTTATCGGCCCAACGTTCGTGGGCGGACTGACGGCTGATTCCTACGGCGCGGCCGATGTCCGCCCAGGATGCTCCGGCGGCTTTGGCCGCTGCGACGGTCTTGTCCAGGCGGTGCCCGGCCTGGTTGTACTCGCGCGCTGCGGCTTTCACGCCGGCCACTGCTTCCAGGGGTGCGAGGTGGATTTTCCATTCGTCGTGGATGGCGTCTTCGACTTTGTTGGACGCGTGCGCGAATTCGTTGGGGGCAAGGTACTCTCGGCGGCGGCTGAAGGCCGCGTCAGTCGGGGACGACATTCGCTCCCACAGTTCGCCGCGCCAGCCGCATGTGCAGGCTCCGCGCCAGCCGATAATTTCTCTGTCCGGGACTACTTCGTAGTCCGGCATCATCTTGTCCGGCTTGTAACGGCCGGTGATGCCCTCAACGAGCATTCCTTCGCTTGTGGAGGAGCCTGCGAGCCGTCCGTCCGGCGCAACGGGGGCCGCCCAACCTTCGTGTTCGTTGTCGTTTGATACCCAGCCCATAACGCACACCATCCTGTCAGGTAATCCTGACGGTCAGTATGTCAGGGAACCCTGACGAAGACCATGGGAGGCTTCCAATCCCTGCCCTCATGCTGGCCGGGCCAGATTAGCGGTCGGTGCGGATCGCGAGGAGCTTGTGTCCCTCTGGGATTTTTTCGTTGAGGGCTTCGCGGGCGTCTTCATAGGTTGCCCCCTGGACGCTCACGCGCTCATGGCTGCCGTCGGGTGCTTGGATCGTGCCGGTAATTTCCACCTGAACACCTTATGCCGGGCTGACCTGGAACCCCTCCAGAGCCTCGACTTCCGCGGTGTCGAGAAGTGCCGCGGCGTCTGCGCCGGTGGCCCGGGCCAAGTCGTCCAGAGACTTGAAGTGGACTCGGGCGAGGGTGATGGCCACCAGTTCGAGGTAAGCGGTGCCGTTGCGTTGTTCCAGTTCGCCCAGATAGTCCCGCATGCGTCCCTCCAGGGCGCCGGGTCCTTCGGATTCTTCGGCCGCGAGCCGCGTCAGTGTCACGGCTGCCAGGTCCGGATTGTCATAGATGAGTGCCATGGGCCAACGCTACGCACCCCACCGGCGCGGTCAAGAGGAAGTTCTAGCTCCACCGGAAGGCTTCCAGCGCGCGCAGCAGGGGAGCAGGGCCGCCCTTCAGATGGTCAACGGGACGGCCTCCGGCAAAGGCTCTGGACGAGGTAACCATCCAGAGGGTGAAGTAGTTGTGCGGGATCTGCAGTTCCATCGCCCGTTGAAAGAGCAGCATGACGATTGGGTGGAGTTGTCCGCCGGGGAGGAATTGGAACCCCGGGCAGAAGGTGCCGTCGTCGATGAAGACGCGGACGAGCTGCTGCATCACGGGTTCGGGGTCTTCCATCAGCTCCGAGAGCCGGCGGCGCACCTGCCTGAGGGCCGGCAGCGTGAATTCTGTCCGGATCGCCTCCCAGGTCTGATCGCTGATCGGCTGGCTGCTCGGTGTCACTGTTGCCTAGCCGCCGTCGCTGATGTCTTCCAGCAGCCACTGGGTGGCGAGCGGGTTCCGGCGTAGCGTGAAGGTCCGCAGCGCGGAGCTGGAGCCAAGCCGGACCTGAATGCGCCAGTATTCGATGCTCACCAGGTCACCGCTGCCGACGGAGGCCGTGCGCCGGGTGTCCCACCAGGCGTCCCGGGTGAACCAGTGCACCGGATCGGCGGCCACGGCCCAGATGCGGCCCTCATGCCGGACGGCCAGGGGTGTGCCGGCCTGGGTGAACCGGACGTCCACGGCAACGTCCAGGGCTGTATCATTCGCTACTGCTGTCACGGTCTACGCGCTCTCCCAAGTTCCTGGTCATCATTTCTTCCCGGCGGGTGACCGCCGAACTCCACACCCAGGTCCGGTAGGTCACCGGACCGTCTTTCCATGTCACTTCCGCGGCCTTGGCCGTCCAGGCGTACACCTCGCCGTCCACCAGCTCGGCGCAGTTTGGAAACCGGATCCATGCCTTTACCGGGATCCCGGGGAACCCGTTCTTCGCGGGGAAGTGGTCGAAATCGAGCTCTTCGACCGTCAGCCCGATCGGGCCCGCCCGCCGGGCATACTGCGCCTGCAGCCTGCTCGCCTTCTCCGGGTTCATATCATTAGTTTTGAACTGATTTTCGATTGCATATTTTCTGTCTAGCAAGTGTGTTCGAATATCTGCGGCCGTAAAAAGCGGCCCGGAAGCCGCTGTGAACTACTCTGCACGCAGGCACCGACATTACAGCCGGTTGCACCCCCAGTGTGGACAGCCTTGAGCTTCGCCAGGGCTCCGTCTGCCCACAATGGGCACAACCAGCGGCTACTGCCGGGGAGGGCGGCCTCTGGTCCTCCCTACCTGCCATCCGGGAACGGCGTCGTCCAGGAGTTTGAGTTTCGCAGGGTCGAGTTCGCCGCGGCGGTGTTTGTACCGCTGGGTGTGGATCCACACGCCGAGGGTGTGCTCACGATCAGAATCGCACTCCTTATGGCGCGGCCAGTCGTTGCCCTCCTGCCGGAAGTCCACGAGCTGGGCCAGCCGATGGTGCCAGCGGGCTTCGTCCTCGGTTTCCCTGCGGTTTTCGGCCCACCCCGGCACCCGGGCGAGACCGGCGCTGTAGGCCGGGTCCAGGGTGCCCTCGGCCGCTTCGCGCCGGCGCCCGGACAGCCACCGCGCCATCGACCTTTCCCCCCTGTCACCGGAACGGTCCTCGGGGAGCCGGCCTTCGGCCAAGACCCAGGCGATGACCTCGTCCATTCGGGCGAGGTCCGTGGGGGAGGGGTACGGAACGGCCGCGGCACCGGCGGCGTCCTGGTGTTCGGCCTCGAGGCCAGGGTCCTGGCGGCGGGCAATGACCAGGTGGTATCCGACCGTGGCGGGCTCGGCGCGGACGAGGGCAGCGATGCGCTGCCGGCTCAGTCCGAGCCGGTACATCAGTACCCATTCGGCGTCCGGGGCGCGCCGCAACCGCCTGTCCATGGGCCCCATCCTGCCACGGCCCTTTCCGCACGTCGGGCGTGCACCCGGCCCATAATGCACGGCTTGTGGCCGTCCGCTGGCGCGGCCGGCGGTCCGGTCTGGTGCGGGCGTCTCTCGCAGGGCTTTGCCGTGCCCAAATGGTTGCTTTTGCCGCCGTCGGTGCCTGCCTTGCCGGGGTGGCTCCGGTGCCCGGTATGGGTCAGGCCGGGGGAGGTCAGTCCGGGCTGTTGAGGTCGAAGTCCAGGTCGAGGTCCCGCGGCGAGTTCAGCCGTCTCCAGGTGGAGGTGACTGGCGCGGTGGTCAGCGCGCGGGCGATTGGCATCCGGTCTGCTGCCACGAGCTGGTCCAGGTTCAGGCCGGTCAGGGCGGCAATGTCTCGGACGGGGACCTGGAAGGTGCGGAACGGGCCGAGCGGGGGAGCCTCGTCGATGGCGCCGGGCCGCGGGATGTCGGGCAGGTTCGCGAGCTCGGGTGTCTGGTCCACGATGTAGCCGGTTGCGGCGAGGTCTCCGTGGTGGAGGAAGAGGGCGACCTTGAAGTACCGCAGCGGAATGTTCACACCGCGGTAGGCGGGGTCGGTGTCGCTGAAGATCGGGCCCGTGAAGACGACGATCCGCCGGCCGTTGTCGGCTGCGTTGTCCTGCAGGTAGGTTTCCAGACCGAGCCAGAGGCTCAGGCCCTGGTTGAACGTTGCCGCCTGGGGCGCGGCGTTCGTGTAGTGGAAGGTGTCCTCGTTGGCGCGGGCGGCCTCGTCCCGGGTCTCGCCCCAGACGGCTGAGGCCCGGCGGACCAGGTGGCCGCGGTCGATGTCGTTGCGGGCGTAAACCCTCTCGCCGGTCTGCTGGTCTTCGCGCAGCCGGGGATCGAGCCGCCACTGGATACCGGAGCGGTCCAGGTCCATCAGCTTCGCCCCGTCAATCCCCAGGGCCGTCACCGCGGCCAGGCGTTTGTCCAGCCGCATGAGCACGGAGAAATGCGTGTAGGGCAGAAGGACCGTCTCGACCCCTGCCAGGGTCGGAACGGGGACCGGCACACCGAGGAAGCCGGTGTCGAAACCGGACCGGCCCGACAGATCGCGTGCAGCAGCAGGGCCCGGTCCCAACAACAGTTCATCCATCCCCGGACCCTAACAGCCGCCGGTGACAACGAAGTGAATCAGCGCCGGCCGCCCAACGGTCCGGGGCCAGAAGGTGGGACGGGACTCCGGCCCGGCCGGCACAATGCGTCGGCTCTTTCGCCTTAACGCCCCTGTGACCGCCACGTCCAAAAGACCGCGGCTATCGCCCCGTTCAACCCCACGATAAACAGATCGCCAGCAGCTGACCTGCCGATGGCCAGGTCAACGCCGACCAGCACCAGCGAACCCAAAGCAACCGCGGAAAAGACCACGGCCAGAACCAGCAGAACCCCCCGGGGCGGCACCGCCCTGCTAGGCCGCGCAGCGCGCTCCCTAGTTCGGGACGGATTCACCTCTTTCATCCACCCAGACTAGGCGGCTAGAACAGCTGTAGCTGGCCTTCGGCTATGCCACCCCAGTGGGCTGGCCGGTCCCGAGCAATCCACGCGCACTCAATAGAACAGAATTTCCGTTCGCTCGTCCCTTTGCGATCGGGGAGCTCAAAGTCTTTTCCACACAGGGGGTTGAGGCACTTCTTGACCACGGAACGTGCCCGGCGGGCCTCAGTGCTGCACATCTTCGAGCAGTGTTTTCTGGAATCTGCCTCGTGCGCCCTGATCATAAATGTGGAGTTGCACTGGGGGCAGGTCCATTCGACGCGCGGCCGCCGAGGAATCTCCTGGTCCCTTCCGGTCCGTGGGCTGGGGTGCCGGAATTTTGCGAGGAGATTGTCCGGGGCCAGTGGCCAGCGGCCGCCCTTTGATGAGTTACAGGAACGACAGATTGGCCTCAGGTTGGACAGACAGTGGGAACCACCTTTGACTATGGGCTTGACGTGGTCTTCCTGGGTGGCGCCTTCGATTCCACACATCCAGCAGCGTCCGCCCCAAAGGGAGAAGCGTTCCGCCTTCTGGGCCGGCGTGAACTTGACGACGATACCTCCCGGCGCTGCCCGGTAGCCGTAGCGTCGCAACCTGTAGCTGTCCTTGTTTTTTTCGTAGTAGCCGCGGGCGCAGTCCTTGCATTCGCTGGCCAGTCCGTTGCGGTTGGTCTTTTCTTTCGTGAAGTGGTCGCCTGGGCGTACCCTCTTGCATCCGCTGCACACAGCAAAGATCTGCCCAGTTTGGGCCGCGTGATCCTCAAGCTGCGCCGTCACCGCGCAATCGTCCGAGCAAAACTTCTCTCCAACCGCCTGCCTGTCAACGGGGCGGATTTTGGAACAAACGGCGCAGCCCAACGCGGCGAACATACAGGCCCGGTTGCAGAAGCGTTGGCGTTTCGCCCGATTGGCTTTGAAGCTGGTCGTCTGGCCGCAGTGCTCACAAGTGACGTCCCGGCGCCCGGCCGCGCTACGGCATGCAACTGAGCAGAACCGGGCACGTTCCCGAGTGACTGCCGCCCTGAAGGACTTGCTGCACTGTTCACAGGTCACCTCGCGGGAGGTCGATGCGGCACGACGGCAGGTCATGGAACAAAATCGTGCCCTACGTTGCTGCGCGATGCTTGTGCCGTTGGCGGGGATAGTTTGCCCACAGATCTCGCAGCTATTGCCGGCGAAGACCCTTGTGCGTGGCATGTCGTTGTCCCGTCTTCCAGTGCCGACGAACCCGCCGCGCAGGTGATGCCTGTCAGCGTTAGGATAGCGGCCAGCTAGGACGGTTATACCGACCGCCGTCCTGGGTGGCGCCTAGTCAACGCTCCCCGGAGCCGCCGAGGGGCAGTGGTCCGGCGCGAGTTGGACCAAGGACATGCCAGCAGAGCTCGCACGGGTTCGTCGCGCTCCAGGCCAACGACCAGAGCGGGCGTCCGCTGGCGCGGCCGGCTGGTGGGTCCAGGGTGCGCCGTCGCAGAGCTCCGTCACTCCCTGGCCCTGTTTGTCTACGACGTCTTTTGGTTGCTGTCCTTATGTTGTTACCGGGTGCAGTTCCCCGGCCGTTGTAGGGTCGTGGCTACCCAGGGGAGGCGGGTATGGCTTTGGTTGCTGTGGCCGGACGATTCGTGTCGTGACGGCTTCGAAGGATTGGCCGCCCGCCACCCCGCGATGACCCGACCGCTGATTGAGAGACGCGACATGATCGCCGGATAAGGACACGACGGCGCGGTTATCTGCTGGGCTCCACCCATCCGACAGACTGGAGGCTGTTTTGGTGCACCTATGGGCCGGTATCGATGCCGGCAAAGCCCATCATCACTGCTTTGTGATCGATGCCGACGGAAACCGTCTGCTCTCCCAACGAGTCCCCAACGATGAACCGGCCCTGCTCCAACTCCTCGCCGCCGTCCTCAAACTGGCCGACGGCAATGAGGTGGTCTGGGCGACCGACTTAAATCACGGCGGGCCGGCGCTGCTGATCGCCCTGCTCGTCGGTCACGGCCAGGACATCCTCTACATTCCCGGCCGGACCGTGCACCACGCCTCCAAAATTTACCGCGGCGACGGCAAAACGGACGCGAAAGATGCCGCCGTGATCGCCGACCAGGCCAGGATGCGCCGCGACCTGCAGCCGCTGCGGGCCGGGGATGAGATCAGCACCGGGCTGCGGATCCTCACCGCCCGGCGTGCTGACAAGTCCGCGGACAGGGTCCGGGCGATCAACCGCCTGCAGGCCCAGCTGCTCGAATACTTCCCCGCGCTGGAGCGTGCCTACGACTACAGCCGCTCCAAAGCGGCCCTGTTGCTGCTGACCAAACACCGGACCCCGGACGGGATCCGCCGCGCCGGCCAGGCCAGGATCCACGCCTGGCTGAAGAAGCAGGGTGCCCGGTCTTCGGCTGCCGTCGCCGCAGCAGCAGTCGAGGCCGCGAAGTCCCAGTACACCACGGTTCCGGCCCAGCACATGGGGGAGGGGATCGTCGCCGCCCTCGCCCGGGAAATTCTCGCCCTGAACGAGGAACTGGCAGAACTCGACGCGCTGATCAGCGAGAAAGTCGCCGAACACCGGCACACAGAAGTGCTGCTTAGCATGCCCGGCTTCGGGCCCGTCCTCGCCGCCGAATTCCTCGGTGCCACCGGCGGCGATCTCACCGTCTTCCAGACCGCCGACCGGTTCGCCGGCGTTGTCGGACTGGCGCCTGCGCCGCGGGACTCAGGGAGGATCACCGGCAACCACCACCGGCCCAGACGTTACGACCGGCGGCTCCTGCGCGTCTTCTACCTCTCTGGGCTCTCGGCACTGAAGTCATGTCCCGCCTCGCGTGGCTATTACGACCGAAAACGTGTGGAAGGAAAATCCCATATTCAGGCAATGCTCTCGCTTGCACGGCGGCGGCTCAATGTCCTCTGGGCCATGCTCCGTGACGGCACAACTTACACTCGAGTGCCGCTTCCGGCGGCGAGGATTGCTACCTGACTCCTCCTAGGCAGCGCCTAGAGTTACGTCATCGGTTGCGGCTGTTCCGCTCCCGGATCGGAGGGGCCATGGCAGGAATTCGGCGAGACACGTACAAAGACGGAATGCCTATGGGTGAAGGCCCGATCCTTGACGGGAAGAAGCACGGCAAGTGGTGCAATTGGTACCGCAACGGCCAGGTTAAAGCCGAAGGCAACTTCGTTCAGGGCGAGTTTGACGGGAGCTGGACGTGGTGGCGGGAAAACGGGGAGTTGCTCCAAAAAGGCAATTTCGTAGACGGCAAGCAGAGTGGCACGTGGCAGCGCTGGCATGACAACGGTGCTCTTATGGATGAGGGCATGTGGCACGCTGGCAAGCGCAGTGGCGACTGGGTGTTCTACAACCCGGACGGATCCATCAGAAAGAAGCAAACATTCCGGTAGCCGGAGTTGTGCGACGGGGAACGCCGATGCCGTCGGATACATGCGCGTCTCAAAGGCCGACGGCTCTCAGGCCACCGACCTGCAGCGGGACGTACTCCTGGCCGCGGGCATCAACGAGGACTCCCTCTACGAGGCCAGGGCCTCCGGGAAGAAGGATGACCGGCCCCAGCTCGCCGCGTGCCTCAAAGCCCTGCGCCACGGGGACACCCTGGTCGTCTGGAAACTCGACCGGCTCGGCCGGGACCTGCGGCATCTGGTCAACATCGTCCACGACCTGACCGAGCGCGGCATCGGGCTGAAGGTTCTCACCGGGCAGGGCGCTGCTATCGACACCACTACCGCCTCCGGGAAGCTGGTCTTCGGGATCTTCGCCGCCCTGGCCGAGTTCGAGTGCGAACTGATCTCCGAACGTGCTCTCGCTGGCCTCGCCTCTGCCCGGGCCCGCGGCCGTAACGGCGGGCGCCCTTACAAGATGACCCCGGCGAAACTCCGCCTTGCCATGGCCTCCATGGGCAAGCCTGAGACCAAGGTCAGCGACCTCTGCACCGAACTCGGCATCACCTGGCAGACCCTGTACCGGCACGTGTCGCCTACCGGCGAGCTGCGACCGGACGGTGAAAAGCTACTGTCGCGGTAGGCGGTCAGTGAAGTGTGGGGGGCGCGGCTGGGTCTATTGCGCGGCGGAAGGCGGTTTCAGGGCCTGCCGGGTCCGTCCGGGTGGCGGAGGTTTAGCTGTTTGGCGTGGAAGTCGAAGTGAAGCGTGGGATAGGCGTAGACGTCGTGGAGCGTCATGTCGGGTTTGAAGTAGGGGTCCCACCTGTCGGGGAACGGCATTGATCGGGAGAGGGATCTCAGGCTCTCGCGTTCCAGGCGCCGTGACAGGGCATTGATCGTTCGTTCCAGTTTCCGTCCCATCCGGCGCCGGTTGTAGACGAGGGCGGCGGCACGGGAGCCCCAATAGTTCACGACATCGAACGGGCGGGTGCCTGCGTTCAGCGCGGCGGCGAACGCAGTGCCGGCGGGCCTGGGGAGGTGGCTGACGACCCGGACGAGGGGAAGCAGGGCGCGGACAACCATGTATCCGAAGACCATGTGGAACAGCAGTTCTTCATTGGTCCACCGTGTTCCGTTGCTCCTGCGGTGAAGTTCCGCGGTCGTTGTGCTCCCGAGCCAGGTGTCGAGGTCGTGGGCGGCGCGGAGGTACCCGGCCTTAATCTCGTCCTTTGCTGGCTCCATGGTGTGCACGACTTCGTCCTAGGTCGGGAGCCGGCTCTGTGGCCCGGCGCGGCGGATCGCTTTGCGGAGGGATTCCAGGTCTGGTTGCCCTGACAATCCGCGCTGGCTTGGATACACCCGGCATGTGAGGGCCGGTGCCGTGCTTGTCGGGAAGAGATCTGTGCCGTCGATGATGAAGGAGGGTGATCCGTGGAATGACGCTGCTGCCGCGTCGGCGTCTGTGGTGATTTCCGTGACCTCGAGCAGCGCCGGATCGATGCCCTCCCGGGACAGAGCACTGGCGAACAATTCCCGGGCCGAGCGGCTGTGGGGGCAACCCGGAATGGTCAGCAGTTCGATGTGCATGACCTCATTATTGCCCCCCTGAGGTCAACGCAGGAGCTCAGGTTCCTCATCTGATCGCAGGCGCCCGCCGTCGGGCCTCGGGCCTCAAGGGCTTGCGGTGTCGAGAGTTCCCGAAGGGGCTAGCTGACCGTGAGCTGGGTGTACATCCCGGCGGCGTAGTGGCCGGGGAGGTTGCAGACCAGTTCATAGCGACCTGGCGGCAGCGTGAGGGTTACCCAGCCTGAGGTGCCGGGCAGGATTCCTTGTCCGGTACCTTCCGCGCAGGTGTTGGACGCTTCCCCGAGGCTGCCGGCCTCATCGATCTTGGCGTCCGCGCCGATCTGGCGGGTGCCGGGAATCTGGTTTTCGGGAAGGGGAAGGATGACGAGTTCGTGGCTGATGGTGCCGGCATTGGCGACCAGGAAGGACACCGTGCCGTGTGACACCGTGCTTCGGTCTGCCGTCATCCGCATGGCGCCGCCCATCATGCCGTTGGGCCGGCGCATCATGGGCCCGCCCATATTGGTCAGCGAAACGCTGACGACCGGTCCGGGAAGATCCGGTGCCACGCAGCGGGTCCGGGACAGAAAACCTGTGCCCCCCGGGTTCATAAGAGTGCCCGCGACACCGACCGCCACCAGAGACAGCGCGGTCAGAAGGATCACGGCTGCTGCCCCGAGGATGACCTGCCCGCGGCGGGAAGGGCTCTTCATTCCTGCCGCCTGAGCGCCGTGCGCCGGGCGGTTAACTCCTGCTCGTCGATTTCCCCGCGGGCGAAGCGCTCATTGAGAATACGTTCGGCGTCGTGGTGCGGCGGCCGCGGCGCGGCCGGCCCCTCACCCGGATGGGGCCGCCGGAGCAGGAGCACAACGACAGTGACCACCCCGCCCCAGAAAATCAGCATCAACAGGGCCATGGCCACCCACGCGCCGATACCCCAGCCATTCCCGTCCCAGCCATACATCATCATCAGACCTCCTCTTGTGAAACTACGTCCGGGCCGCCTCCCGGGACAGTGCCCAACGGCCCGGAGGGCATTCACAGTCACCTCCGGAATCCGGGCATGGCCGGTCCCTGTGGCGGGTCGCAGGATCGCCGGACCCCGTTCCTCAGGACTCGGAGCGGGGCCACACAGCCTAGCGAAGTATCAATCCGGCCACCACGGTGATTAGACCCAGAAGAAGGAGCAGAAGGCGGAGGAACGTGCCGATGTATTCGGCGGCTTTGACTTGGGCAGGCTCCGCCGGCCTCGGAAGGCCGTAGAGTACGGCGCCGAGCCACAGCTGGTACCGGAGGACCTCGTCACGGAAGATGGACCACACGACGGCGAGGACCATCATGGCAAGCCCGAGCTCCACGGTGACGCTGCTACCGGCGGAGGAGGAGGATGTGCCGATCCCGTATGAGGCGGCAACGTCCAGACCTGCCGCGGCCAGCAGGATGCAGCCGCTCAGTTCCCAGCGGCGCACTGTCCGCCTGGCCCGGGTGGTCTCCGGACGGGGCCGGGCGCCTTTCCGGCCCGGACCGGCCAAGGCCATCCAGAGAGCTATGGCGACGGAAACGATAGAACCTCCAAGCAGGACCATGATCGAGTCGCGCATCGAGGGGTCAGGGGGCGTTGGCGGGACGGAACGTCGTTCCGCCGTCGGTGGAGACGACCAGCCCGCTGGCAGTGGCGGCCCAGATCGCCAGCTTTGCATCCGGGCCCTTCACTGCCGCCACAGCCTGGACCGTGTCCTGGATTTTGCCCTTGCGGGTCCAGGTCGCACCGGCGTCCGCGGAGGAGTGGACGGACCCGTCCGGTTCGACTCCAACCGCCTCGGCGGGGCCGGCGAAGGCGGCGAACTGGACCACGGGTCTGGAGGCCACCCTGGTCCAGGTTCTACCGCCGTCCGTTGAGCGGCGGATCCCTTGCGGGGTGGTGGCCAGGACGGTGTCGCTGCTGGGGTTTCCGGCGAGGACGGCTGGGACGAAATCCGCGGCCACCGTGGTCCAGGTCGTACCGTCCGGGCTGGTGCGCAGTGCTCCGTCGAAGCCGACGATCCCGGATCTGGTCACGGTGAGCGCATGGAAGTCGGATTCACCCTGACGGGAGAGCTGCTCCCACGTTTCACCGGCGTCGGTGGATCTGATCAGCCCGATCGGATTGGGAAGGCTGGAGCCTTCCCCGGGGTGTCCGGATGCGTAAAGGACGCCGTGGTCCGTGCCGCCGGTGAAACCCATCAGGTCGTTGGTCGCGCCGATCTTGGCAGCGGGCTGTTTCGTGACGTCGAACAGTCCATCGTGCGTGGCCAGAAGCACTTGGCCGGTTTCGCTGCTGACGCTCAGCCCGTGAACATGGGCGTCAGGCAGGCCGCTGCCGGTGCCGGCCGGTGAGGGTGCTGCCGCGCCGGAGGAGGGACTGCATGCCGAGAGGGCAAATATGAGGCTGGCGCCGGCTGCCAGGACGGCTGTGGCGCGGCGCCGGGGACGGGCGGGACGGGGCATGGGGACTCCAGGGATTCAGGCGGGCATGGCAAGGGCGTTGGCGCCGGACCGTGACGGGCCGGCGCCGGAGGACACCGGTCAGAGGGTGGCCAGCAGGTCCTGCATTTCCTTGATTTCGGCTGTCTGGGAGGTCACGATTGCCTTACTCAGCTGGATGGTGTCGGGGTTTTTGCCTTGGCTGATTTCAGTCTGGGCCATCGCCACGGCGCCCTGGTGGTGGGTGATCATCCCGGTCAGGAACAGCTTGGCCGCTTCGGCGCCCTGGGCGGCATCGAGCTTGTTTAGATCGTCATCGCCCATCATCCCGTCGCCCATGCCATGGCCGGACGCCATCTGGGTCGGTTCGTTCCAGGTCTTGAGCCAGCCCGTCATCTGCTCGATTTCGGGGGCCTGTGCGGCCTTGATCCTGGTGGCGAGGGCGGTGATCCGGGCATCCATACCCTGTTTCTTGAGCATCATGTCGCTCATTTCCACGGCCTGGGCGTGGTGCGGGATCATCCCTTGGGTGAACATGGTGTCCGCCGCGTTGTGGTCCGAGGCGGCCGGGGCTGAGCTCGAGGACATCCCCATCCCGTTTTGGCCCATGCCCGGCATGGAGCTGGCAGGTGTAGTTCCGGAGGTCCCCGCGCAGCCCGCGAGGGCTATGACGGAGGCAAGGCCAAGGGCAGAAATGGTCAGAGTTTTCTTCATGGAGTTCAAGTCCTTTAAATCATCAAATCAGCTTTGTTGCACGACTGCGGATGACACGCCCATACCAGGCCTGAGCGGCCGGCAGGTGCGTATCGGGTAAGCGGGGGCGCGCCGGGCAGGACGCGGCGCAGCGTGGCCGTTTACGTCCGGCTGATGGAAAGTTGGCCCGGAGAAGGACCTCGCGGAATAAACCCGTACCCGAGGGCAGGCACGCCGCCGCCGGGCCCGCCGCCGGAAGAGCAGGGCGTCGTGGCCGGCGGCGGAGCTGCCAGTGTCGTGTTCCCGGGAGATGGGACGCAGTCCCCGCCCATGGCGGAGATCATCGTGCACCCGCAAGTATCGGCGCATGTCGGTCCCGGTGCGTGCGTGATACTAGGAGTCGCGGAGACGCCCTGGACCTTGGTGATGTCCGCGACGTGGCCGGGGTGCTCAGGAGCCGGCATGGCATGCAGTGCCCCGGTGTCATGACCGGTGGCCGCCGCCGGCATGGCGTGCGTGCCGGTCATGATGTGCATGCCCAAAATGCCGGCGACGATCGCCAGCAATCCCGCGAGAAGGGCACCCCGGAGGAGAAACGCCGTGGCGCGCTGGGCTGAGATGGCGGTCATGGTGTTCCTCCTTCCGTGCGGTCTGGTTGGCTTCAAGGTTACCGGCCCGGGACGGGCCCGGGTTCAGCGGACCTGGGCGGGATTGAGTTTCAGCCGGCGTAGCAGTTGCGCGTTCAGGGCGACGACGATGGTGGAGACGGACATCAGCACGGCCCCGGCGGCGGGCGAGAGTACGACCCCGGCGAAGGCCAGCACGCCGGCGGCCAGCGGGACGGAGATGATGTTGTAGCCGGTGGCCCAGATGAGGTTCTGCCACATTTTCCGGTAGCTGGCCCGGGACAGGTCCAGCATTGATAGGACGGCCCGGGGGTCGTTGCCGGCCAGGACCACGCCGGCGGATTCCATCGCGACGTCGGTTCCGGCGCCGATCGCGATGCCGACTTCGGCCCGGGCCAGCGCAGGGGAATCGTTGACGCCGTCGCCGACCATCGCCACCTTCAGGCCGCGGGACTGCAGTTCGGCGACCTTCTTGTCCTTGTCGGCTGGCAGGACCTCGGCGAAGACCTCATCGATGTTGAGTTCCTCGCCGACGGCGCGGGCGACCTGTCGGGCGTCTCCGGTGATCATGGCGACCTTGATGCCACGGTCCTGCAGGGCCTTGACGGCCTGGCGGGACTCGGTGCGCACGGCATCCTCGAGACTCACGGCCCCCAGAATTTTCTGCCCGTCAACGATGTGCAGCACGGCCGCGCCGCGGTCCATCCATGCCCGGGTGGTACTTGCCAGTGCCTGCGGTTCTTCCGCTTCGAGGTCACGGAGCAGAGCCGGGCCGCCGACCTGGATGGTCCTGCCGTCGACTGTGGCGCGGACCCCGCGGCCGGTCATGGACGAAAATCCGGAAGCCACTGGAATCTTCAGGCCCTGTTTTTGTGCGGCCCGGACGATGGCCCGTGCCACCGGGTGCTCGCTGTCTGCTTCAACGGCTGCGGCCAGCGCCAGGAGATCGTTCCGGTCCACACCCTCGGTGGCCGCGACGTCCTTGAGTGCGGGTTCGCCCTTGGTGAGGGTCCCGGTCTTGTCGAAGAGGACGACGTCCACGGTCCGCATGCGCTCCAGTGCCATCCGGTTCTTGATCAGGACACCGGCCCTGGCCGCCTGCTCGGTGGAAATGGCGATCACCAGGGGGATGGCAAGGCCCAGGGCATGGGGGCAGGCGATCACGAGCACGGTGACGGTGCGGGTGACGGCGTCCGGGATGCTGCCGAGCAGTGACCAGACGATGAAAGTGATGACGCCGGCGCCGGCGGCGAAGTAGA
The DNA here is from genome assembly GCF_900104405.1 of Arthrobacter sp. ok909. Classification (NCBI taxonomy): domain Bacteria; kingdom Bacillati; phylum Actinomycetota; class Actinomycetes; order Micrococcales; family Micrococcaceae; genus Arthrobacter; species Arthrobacter sp. ok909. The sequence continues at coordinate 23,162 of NZ_FNJS01000023.1, forward strand.
ACAGAAAGGCGGCGGCCCGGTCGGCCAGGGCCTGGGCCTTGGAGGAGGAGGCCTGCGCCTCGGCGACCAGGCGCTGGATCCCGGCCAGGGCAGTGTCATCCCCGACCGCGGTGACCTGCACGCGGACGGTGTTGTCGGTGGCAACGGTTCCGGCGATGACTTTATCGCCGGGTGAGCGGAGGACGGTCTTGGATTCGCCGGTGATCATCGATTCGTCGAACTCGGCCTGGCCGTCGACGACCATGCCGTCGGCCGGCATCCGGGCCCCGGAGCGGACCAGAACGGTGTCCCCTGCCACGAGGTCGCTGACTTTGACGGTTTCCGTGCCATCTGCGGTGATCCGGTCCGCCTCGTCGGGCAGGAGTGCGGCGAGAGCGTCGAGGGCGCCCCGTGCGGAGCCGAGGGCGCGCATCTCGATCCAGTGCCCGAGCAGCATGATCGTGACCAGCAGGGCCAGTTCCCACCAGAAGTCCAGGTCAAAACCGCCGATCCCGAGGCTCGTGACCCAGGAAGCGATGAACGCCACGCTGATGGCCATGGCGATCAGCAGCATCATGGCCGGTTTCCGGCTCTTCAGTTCCTCCAGGCCACCCTTGAGGAAGGGCTGGCCTCCGTAGAAGAAGATCACGGTGCCCAGCACCGGCGGGATCCAGGCCGAGCCGGGGAAAACCGGAGGCATGTAGCCCAGCAGATCCGCGAACATGGGGCTGAAATAGACCACCGGCACGGACAGGGCCAGCGTGACCCAGAACCTCTTTTTGAACATTGCCACGCTGTGGCCGGCATGCTGACCCTGGGTGTGCACCATGTGCTCATCGTCCATGCCGTGAGGATGGTCGGCATGGGCATCAGGTGCGTGCGCGACGGCGGACTCGCTGTGGGGAGCGCTTGGCGCGTCCTGCCGGGCGATAGGTCCGTTGTGGTGGTCGTGGTCCATTGATGTGCTCCTTAGGAATTTTGCCGGCGCCGGGCGGCCCTTCCGGGCCTGCCCGCCACGGGTGCGCCGCCGGGATTACCGGCTGGGCGTGAACCTGTATCCGGCGCCGGTCACAGCGTCCCGGACCGCGCCTTCGCTGGCGGTCCCGGCTACCGCCAGGCGGGATGTGCCCCCGGCGACGAGCTCGACGGCTGCGGATTCCACCCCGTCCACGGAGGCGACTGCCTTTTCGACGGTCTGGACGCAGTGCCCGCAGGTGAGTCCCTCAATCGAGTAAACGGAGCCCTCGGCCGCGGGCAGCGCCGTTGTTTGGGCCCCGGCCGAGCAGCAGCGGCAGCCGGACTGCTCCGGCGCGGCGAGGGGAAGTTCGGTCCGGGTGTCTGTTCCGCACATGTCAGCTTGGTCCTTTACGGGAAGGAGTAATGGGGTGCTGGGGTTGAACGGCTGTGACGGCCCGGGCAATTCCGCGGACCTGGACAAACCACTTCACTGACAACACCCCAAACATACCCCTAGGGGGTATATTTGGCAAGCAGATCGGGAGCGACGTTCCCATCACGCGATGCAAAGTCAGCTCCCTGTACGGAGCCCAAAACCAGAAGCGGTGCAGAAGACTTCTGAAACTGACATGAGTTAGCGGGAAAGCCGGGCAACTTGTGTCTCGGAAACGCGACTCACCGGAAATCGCCTTGCGGTCGCCGCCGGGGTGCAGAAGCGCGACGTGTTCGCCGACGTGACTTCAGGAAGCGAGCCCGCGATCGAGCGGCCCGGAATGAAGAAGCTCCTCGAGTACGCCCAAGAGGGCGACGCCGTCGTTGTGGGGCGGGTCGACCGGTTGGGCCGGTCGCTGATCGACGTGCTCAACACAGTGACCCTGCTCCGCGATCGTGGCGTCCATGTCCAATCCATCGCCGACGGCATTGACCCGGCAACCTCGACCGGGCGCATGATGCTGAATATGCTCGCCACCCTCGCCGAGTATGAGCGCGAGCTGATCATCGAGCGGGTCAACGCCGGCATGGCAGCCGCGAGGCAGAACGGCACACACTTCGGCCGGTCGGTGTCCGCCCGACCATCATCGCGGACAAGCTGGCGATCGCCCAGGACGCCCGCGCGAAGGGACGAACCGCCGAAGACGCCGCCCGCCTCGTCGGCTGGAGCCGCGCAACGCTCTACCGCCACCAACAAGCCCTCGCTGCACACGAGAGCACCACAATATAGGTGCCCCTGAACGGCAGGTGACGGAGGGTCTCGTTTCCCAGTCTCGCCCAGGTAGCCCCCGAGTTAGGCCCTCGGACCTCGCTGCGCTCGGGCAGTACAAGCTCTTTTTTCTTTTTTGCTGCTGTCCTGCGGATCGTAAGTGCCCGCTCCACCGGGTCAACCGTCCTGCGGACGGCAGCGCACCGGATGCCTTGTGTCGGCGCTTCGCTTATTTCCTCCCACAATCCATCCGCTGCTTGCCCTTCGGGTTGCCCCGGCTCCGTCGGGCACAGCTACGCGTTGCTCCGCCAGCAGCCAAAAAGCAACGGGGGAGAGGGAGCTGGCCGGTCACCTGAGCCGCCCTACCCGCCGGAATCCTCAGCAAAGGACACAAGAAACCATGACTGACGAAAACCGCACCGCACGCGCCGCCCTGACCCGCCTGTTCGAACCCGGCGACGTCGTGGGCCGGGCGCTGGTGGCCAAACACGGCGCCCACGCCGCGCTGAGGATCGCCATCGGTGCCCGCCCTGCCCGGCCATTCTGGGACGTCACGGCCGATGAACTCGCCGAGGCCCTGAGCCGCTGGGCACCGCGCATCCACGACCTTGACCCGGGGAAAGATTTTGCGACCATCGAACGCCTCGGCGGCGGTTTCCTCGTCCCCGACGACGAGCACTGGCCCGAGGGTCTGGACGACCTTCCCGACGCCCCGTGGGGCCTCTGGTACCGGGGCAACCTCGAGACCGGGTTCCCGGCACCGTCCCGGTGCGCGGCCCTGACCGGCTCACGGGACAGCACCAGCTACGGCGCCGCCGTCACCGGCGACATCGCCTACGGGCTGGCGCAACGCGGAATCTGCGTCATCTCAGGCCTTGCCTACGGCATCGACGCCCACGCCCACCGCGCCGCCCTGGCCGGAAGCCAAGGCAACGGACCGGCGACCATCGCAGTGCTCGCCGGTGGCCTGGACCGGGACTACCCGTCCGGGAACGCTGATCTCGCCGCGGCGATCCGCGCCAACGGCCTGACACTCTCCGAGCTGCCGCCCGGAACCGCGCCGACCCGGCACCGGTTCCTGCAAAGGAATCGCATCATTGCCGCCCTCGCAGGTGTCACCTGCGTGGTGGAAGCCCGCTGGCGCTCCGGTGCACTCAATACCGCGCACCACGCAGAAACCATCGCCCGGCACGTCGCCGCCGTCCCGGGCAGCGTCCACAGCGCCAACTCGGCCGGATGCCACCGGCTCCTGAAAGAAGGCGGCGCGGTACTGGTGACCGACGCGGCCGAACTCACCGAACTGCTCGCCAGCTAAACCCGGGAGGGGTGGCCGGTCCCTTGTGAGGGCCGGTCACCGCTGGCGGTCCGCCGCCCGGGGCCCGGTTTGCTGGGTGGTTGTCGGCGGCGGACCGCCGTTCGGCGCGAAGGGATCCGCGGGGCTCGCCTGGTGCCGGCGGCAAGCCCCGGGGCGCGGGCTATCTGGGCGACCGGTGGGGACCAGGGGAAGTGCATGCTCGCAGGGCTCGCACCGAGAGCGGGCGTCCGCTGGCGCGGCCGGCTGTTGGGCCCGGCCCCGACGTCGCAGAGCTCCGCCGTACCCGGACCTGTGTGTCTACGACGTTTCTTGGCTGCTGTCCTGACGGATTGTACGTGCCGCTCCGGCCGGTCTAGCCCCTCCTTCGTCGGGGCCTGCGGCCCGCAGAATATGCTCCGGCGCTCCTAATTCGTTGTTAAGCAGCTTCTCGCGGGTCATTTCGGTTTGTTTGCCGGGGGCTGTCTTCAGGGTTCTGCGGCACAATCCGCTGGTGCGACGCCTACGGCGCTCTTGGGTCTTTGAATCCTCGACGCAGAGCGGCGCGTCCTGGCTTGTGCGGTTGTGCCGCAGAGCACTGGTGCGACGCCCTCGGCGCTCGTGGGTCTTTGAATCCTCGACGAAGAGCGGCGCGTTCCGGTGCGGTCGCGCCGCAGAACCCTGAAATAGCCGGCAGATGCCCTCCGGGTTTTTGCCGACCAGGTTCTGCGGCCGCGTGGCAGCGGAACCTCTGACTGCTGGTGTGGTACTTGATTCTCGTGGTGCGTGCAGGCTGCGGGATGACCCCTATTTCCTCCGGGAGCCTTAGAGCTCTTGGTCAGACCGGGGCGCCCGAAGTGGACTCGTTTCACGAACGGCTGGTGAGATGGCAGACCCTCGAGTCTTGGAATTAGGGCGCCGCGTGATCCGAACTGGCACGCCCGGGAACAGAACACACATTGACCGAGAGGAGTACAGATTGGACCTCTACTGCGGGATCGATTGGGCCGAGGGCCACCACGACATTGCCATCGTCGACAGCGCCGGCGATCTGCTCGCCAAACGCCGCATCACCGACGACGCTGCAGGCTACCGGGCACTGATGGAACTGCTCGCCGAACACGGGGACACACCCGAGGACCCTGTCCCGGTGGCGATCGAAACCAGCCACGGCCTCCTCGTCGCGGCCCTTCGCGCTGGCACCCGGAAGATTTACGCGGTCAATCCGCTCTCTGCGGCACGCTACCGCGACCGGCACGGAGTCTCGAAGAAGAAGTCCGACCCGGGGGATGCCCTGGTGCTGGCGAACATCCTTCGCACCGACGCCCATGCACATCGCCCTCTCCCGGCCGATACCGATCAGGCAAGGGCGATCACTGTCCTGGCCCGTGCCCAGCAGGATGCCGTCTGGGCACGTCAGCAGACCGCCAACCAGCTCCGCTCCGTGCTGCGCCAGTTCTACCCGGCGCTCCTTCAAGCCGGCTCGGTATGGCAGAACGGGCTCGCCCGCCCCGAAACCAGAGAACTTCTGCGCATCGCACCCACCCCGGGCGCCGCCGCCCGGCTCAGCACCGCCCGGATCGAAGCAGCACTGCGCCGCGCAGGCCGCTCCCGCGGCATCGCCGCCCAGGCCCAGCGAATCAAGCTCATCCTCCGTGGTGACCACGCCCGCCAGCCCCAGGCCGTCGAAGACGCCATGGGCCAACAGGTTTCCGGGCTTTTGCACCTTCTCGATGCTGCCTGCCAAGCCGTCGACCAGCTCAGCATCGCGGTCGAGGAGGCCTTCCTCGCCCACCCCGACGCCCAAATCCTGCTCAGCTTCCCCGGGATCGGCACCCAGCTCGGTGCCCGGATCCTGGCTGAAATCGGAGACGACAGAAACCGGTTCTCCGACGCCCGGGCCCTGAAGGCCTACGCCGGCTCCGCACCAATCACAAGAGCCTCGGGCAAGAAGAAGTTCGTCGGCCGCAGATTCGTCAAAAACGACCGCCTCAGCACCGCCGGCTACATGTGGGCGCTGTCCGCCCTCACCGGATCCCCGGGCGCCAGAGCCCACTACCAGCGCCGCCGCGCAGCAGGCGACTGGCATGCAGCGGCCCAGCGCAACCTCTTCAACCGCCTCCTCGGCCAACTCCACCACTGCCTCAACACACGCACCCATTTCGATGAAGCTACAGCCTTCACCCCGCGGGCAGCAGACCTCGCCGCTTGACTTCCTAAACACGTGAGATGTCTGCGTCGCTGATTTCCTCCGGGAATTGCCTCCCCCTTGCCTGCGGTAGACAGGCCTCCGTCGGCCACAGCTCCGCAAGCTTCGCCAGCAGCCAAAACAACGGGGGAGAGGGGAAGCTGGCCGGTCACCTGAGCCGCCCCACCCACCGGAATCCTCTGCAAAAGGAGCAACACCATGAACACCACACCGACCCTTGAAATGCTCGACCCCGCCACCCTGACCGTGGACATCAACGTCCGCAAAGACGCCGCCCTGACACCCGACTTCATCGCCAGCATCAAAGAGCACGGCGTGATGGAACCCGTCATCGCCCACCGCAAAGACGACGGCGTGGTGCACGTCCTGATGGGACAGCGCCGCACCCGCGCCGCCGTCGAAGCCGGACGCACCAGCATCCCGGTCATGATCATCGACTCCCCCGAGGAAGCCGAGCGCATCGTGACGCAGGTCGTGGAGAACATCCAGCGCGCCGAACTCACCGAAGCTGACGAGGCCGACGCCTACCACCAGCTGTCCCTGATCGGCGTCTCGGCCGCCGCGATCGCGAAGAAGACCGGACGCACGAAGACCACTGTGGAAGGTGCGCTGAAAGCCAAGTCCTCGAGCGCCGGATCCGCCGCCCTGGGCAAGGGGTACAGCATCGATGAAGCGCTCATCATGGCCGAATTTGAAGGGAGCCAGGACGCGACGGAGGAATTGGAGTCCGTGATCGCGGACGAACCCGATCAGCTCCTGCACGTAGCGCAGATGCTCCGGGACCGCCGCGACCGCGCCGCCGCCCTCGCCGCCCTCATCGCCGAGCTCGAAGCGGAGGGCAAGAGGATCGTGGAGGACGCCGGGCACTACGCCAACGAAGAGAACCTGTACGTCTCGGCCGCGAAGCGGGCCGACGGGGAACCGGCCACCGACGAGGACGCCAATGCCTACCTGATCAGCACCGACTACCGGGGCCAGCACAACGCCCAGCCCGTCATCACCGGCTGGAAGGACCTGGGCTTCACCCCGAAGTACGAACGCTACGACGGCGGCGCGCAGGCCCAGAAAGGCCCGATGACCGAGGAACAGAAAGCAGAGCGGAAGACCTTGATAGCCAATAACCGCGAGATGGAGAGCGCAACGAAGGTCAGGCGGGAATTTGTGAAGACCCTGCTCTCCCGCAAGACCGCGCCGAAGTGCTGGCAGTACTTCACCGTCCACGCCATCACCCACGACCCCGAAACCGCCAGCGGCTACGACGGCAAGGTCGCCACCGAGATGATCGGTGCCAAGACCGGGGAGGACACCGACCGGTGGGGCTGGAACCCGTTGCGGGACCACACCGCAAAAACCACCGCCCGGCCCGAGTTCTCCCTCATCGCCCTGATCTGCGCCGGGTACGAAAAGACCATCCAGAAAGACTCATGGCGGTCCGCCGAGAAGCGGCACTTCCACTACCTGAACCAGCTCACCGCATGGGGTTACACCGCCAGTGCCGTCGAGAAAATCATCATCGACAAGCACACCACCGACACCGAGTAACGTAGAAGTGAGCCGGGCGGCTGATCCCCCAATGCAGCCGCCCGGCCACCCACCCCAGCAAGGGCCCCCAACCTTCCAGAAGTGGGGCGGTCCGCCGCCCAGGGCGAACCACAGCAGCCACTCACGAGCGACGGACCGCCATTAACCGCGACCACGCACCAGCGCACCACCACCCGCGGGACCAGGAACAACGAGGTACCCGGCCGCGGCAGCACCACAAACCATTCAGCTAAGCTGAAAAGCAGATTTCCTTTGCAGAGGGAAACCAGGCAGGGCCGGCTCACGTCGGCCCTGCCTGCTTTTAACACAGCACCTGACGACCGTGAGAGTGCCAGAGCTTTAGTCAGAGGCCGATGTTCCCGAAGACTAACTGTCCTCTGGATCCTCGCCACTCCCAGCTAGCAGCATTCGAAACCGGCGGCATCAAAATGACCAGCCTAGACAGCTTTCGGCTGACAGTAGCGGAGCCTGTCGTAGTGACACAGGGCCTTCCTGAATAGTCCTCGGTCCGTGGTCGTAAAATCTCCGGCCTCGTAAGTTTCCTGCAGAACTAGCCGAAGGTCCTCAATGTCATAGTCCCCCGGATCGAGGCAGAGGAGGCTTTCGAGCTTGAAATAGAGGGCGTGATCAGAAGCCATCAGTTCTCGCGGTGTGGTGAGAGTTCCTCGAACGGTCCGATCAAAGCGTGAGGCAGTGTGGTCCGCCGCGGTAATTTTCCGTTCGGCGAGCTCACGGATGACCTCCGGGAGACCGTCGAAATTGATTGCACCGTCTTCGGCGATTCGGCCGGATTCGGCCAGATATTTGTGCACCGGAACATAACTGCTTGATGCCGGCCGAATGCCGGAGGGGATCCCGTCAGTCAAAACATTCTCTGCGTCGAGACGGCGCTCTCTAATGCCTAGAACATCCTGTTCGACGTCTGTGCGCCTGAGAGTTCTACCGCTGATGGACGAGAGGTCTTGGAGATCTCTTTCAGTGAAGGAACCTACGCCGAACACCACTCGCAGTCCGGAGGCGCCTTCGGCGTCGATCGGAATGGCGTGGACGCTCTCTCTCGCCTGCCCAGGCTCGGGATGAGCCACTAGGTCGTAGACGTGCTTCCTCAACTCTCGAAGAACGTGTGCCGGAAAGGTCCGCTCTAGATCTGTGAGTGCCGCCAGGATTGGTGCATAGTCATGGGCATCGATTCGTCTAATTGGAAGTCTTCCACTGTCCAGCACGAGCGTGGCAGACTCAATTTTGGCCGGTGCGGCGGTGTCCTCGTTCCACTCCACGAAGTAGATCCGCTTGGCGAGTTCATCGATGCGAGCCGGACCCACCGCGGTGGCCACGTTGGCCAAAATTTCCTGAATGTAGACGTCGCCAAGGCTGTAGCCAATGAAAATAACCGGGTGTTCGGCGAAGATTGTCAGGAGCTTCGCGGCGAGATAGTGATTTCTTTTCGAGTATTCGACGTAGTCGTCATGCGTCAAAATTAGGCTGGACGGCTCAGCTGCACTGCCGTGGATCTTGTACGTCTCTGCAATGAACTGTGCATCGCTGAGCATCAATTCGTCCTGGCCGACGTACGGCTGAAAACTGGGGAACAGTTCGTCGGTCAGGGAATCGTAGTTGGTCGTGATGACGCCATCAATGACTGCCTGCCGCAAGAGAGAGACTTCGTGGCCTAGCTTAGGGTCATCGACGCCCGGTCGGCCGGCTTCCAGCGTTTGCAGCTTTGAGACGTAGTCGGCGACCGCAACTTTGAGTGCCGCTTCATTGTCGGTGACGATGGAGCGGTATTGCTGTCGCTGGCTTTCATATCTGCTCTCGTGCCACCACACGTTGTGAAATACGCTTGCGATGGATGACGCCACTTTGGGGAGATCACGCTTTGCGGTCGCGTAGTGATAATCAAAGTCTTCACCGATGTCATCGGCGAAATGTCGCAGCAATGAGGACCAGTCCGGAAGGCCAAGGTACCGTCGCGAGACCCCACTTCCTAGGAACAGATAAGGGAGTGCGGAGTGTCCAGCTAGTTCATCGCGCAACGTCGATGTGAAGAGTTCGTCATCACTCTGGCGTGATTCTTCCGTCATACGTCATCCTCTCGTGGGCTTTATAAGCTCCATCGATAATCTTTGAAATTACAAGTACCGCTTGTACGAGGTGACGCGAGTGCCCTCCCAGACGCCAGGTCCAGGTGCGACCGCTGTCGCAGGATCCTTGGCCATGTCCTGATTCAGGGCGTAGATCTGGGTGAGGAGATCCTCGCTCGTCGTAAAGCCGTAGGCGTCTAGGACGGCGGCGTCGAGAGCTGCCTGGCACGAGCGAAGCCGGCTGTTACCCGGTTCCTTTAGGGAGTCGTACTGGGCTGCCAGCGATCTACCCTTGGCCAGGTACTCGGAGCGAACGAGGAGAAGGCTTTCAGCAGCCTTTACGACGGCATGAACCTGGTGTCGGGTCGGGGCTTGGGGCCAAGGGTAGCTATCCCAAACAGTGGTCGAGGTGTATCTCGGATCGCTCTTGTAGTTAGAACAACGTGCCTTGATCCATACTCCGTGGACACTGCTGGAGAGGATGCCGAATGAGTAGTCGTCATCTAGTGCAAAGACGGTAAGGGCATCTCCTGGACGAACACGAGCGTCCACGAACTCGAAGACAGCCAGCCTGTTGACCGTGGTGGTGCGAGAGGTGGCGATATAGCGGTCGAGTTTGGAAATTTTTTCGATCAGCTCGCCACGACGCCGCCACTGTTGCCACCATCTCGCGAGGAACTTTACGTGTTGGTCATTGATTTTTGCCTCAGGGTTTCGCTCCAGGATGGCCTCATTCTTGTCTCGCTCCTCCGCGGCCTTCTTCGAGCGTTCGGGCAGAACGTTGGTCCGCAGGTGGGTCATTGCAGCAGGGTATGCCGCATCGGCCGCTAGGACGTCGGAGTCCGGTACATCGATGATCCATTGGGTAACCGAGAAGTCGTGGAGCATCTTCTGGCCGATGAGGTACGGGTGGACGACCGTACTGCTTCCTGTGTCGGCTGCCCGGAGCCGCGCACCGTCCTGAGCTGCGAGAACGTAGCCCTTTGTGATGCCCGGCGTTTGTCCTTGGAAAACGACAGACGGAGTCATATTCGCTTCGAGATCAGCGGCCTTCCGGACATCAATGTTGGCTGACAAGGAGGAAGGAATGTGCTCCAGTTCCAGTCTTAGCTGGGCATTATTGATCCACAGATATTTCGGCGCGGGCACCACCACCTCCGGACCTGTCTTGATCCAATTGACGATGGACACGTGGACTACGGCGTCTCCTGACCAAGGTTGAGAAGAAACAGCGTCAAAAATCACGCCGCCGTTGTCGACGAGATAGTCAAGGGACGCGATACGGGAATCATTTTCACGGACCGTATTAGTCGCGACCAGTCCGGCACGTCCGCCCACTGGCAAATGATCATGGGCTAGCGGGAACCAATAACAAACGAAGTCGGAAACACCTTTCACGCCAGGAAAAGCCGCCGCTAAACGGGCGGTGTACTCGGAACCAAGATCGGCGACCATTTTGCGGCGCCCAAGAAAGGGCGGGTTTCCGATGATCGCATCGGCCTGGGGCCACGTATGAAATAGTGCGTCAGCGGCGATGATGCTGCTGTCGAGGTTTTCCAAAGGGAGCACCCCTTCAACATCGCCGAGCTCGTCTGATGCCAGCTTCTTACCGAGCATCATGGTGATCTTGGCGATTTCAACAGCGAACTCGTTGATGTCCATTCCGTGGAACTGATCGGCCGTTACATAGGCCAGTCCCTGCTGACCAACCGGGGTTGTAGCGGGTGCCAATGTCGAGATCGCATCCTGGATTTCTCGCTCCAGACGCCTCATTTCTCTATAGGCAACATATAGGAAGTTTCCCGAGCCGCATGCCGGGTCCAGAACCTGAAAGTTGGAAAGCTCGACGAGCAAGGCCTTCAGTGCCGCGACACCGCCGCCGCCGCGGGTTCCGGCGGCATGGATCCTTTCTCGCCACGGATTCACGATCGTCGGTACTACGATCCGGGCAATGTCAGCCTGGCTCGTGAAGTGCGCTCCTTGTGCATGACGTGCGCCCGAGTTCATTGATTGTTCAAAGAGCGTTCCGAAGATTTCCGGCCGGACGAAGGACCAGTTAGTGCGAGCAGCCTCTCGTAGCCCCGTCAGCTCCTGGACTGAGATCTCGAAGGGTTGGATATCGGAGAATAGTCCGCCGTTGAAATACGGGGTTCCCTTGTATCTGCCCCCGGATGTTATACCAGGGGTGTTCATTTCTCGAAAGAGTCCGAATAACAGTTCGTAGGCCTGCTCGGAAGGGTTTTCGGCAGTAAGGCAGTCGTCAAGTGCAAGCGTGAAGAGATGCGATGGCAGCAGGCCGATGTCCTCGGCGAACATCGACATCACGGATTGCAATACGAATCGCTGTGCTTGCCCACGGTTTTCAGTTCGTTCGTAGATTTCGCTGAAAACTCCGGCGACCAGGGCTGCAGCTTCACGCGTCACCTCAACGAGGTCATTGCTGAATACAGGTCGGGTCGGCGAAGGGAGAAGGAACGACAGGGCTTCCCACTGTGACGACAGATCTTCGATCTTCACACGATCGACGGGTTCGTCCAGCTGAGAATCGAAGTCGTAGATCCAGAACTCGTCAAAGTTGCACAGAACCACAAACTGAGGGCGCTCAGGCACTGCCTGTACCCAGTAGTCGAAGGCTTGTCTGTAGTGCTTGCTGAGGTCAGTTCCGGATCGTTTCATCTCGATTAGTACCCGGGGTTTCCACATCAGGTCGGCGAAAGCGGTGCCCTTCGACCCCGGTACTCCGGAATTTTTCTTCAGCCGAAACTCGAGAGTTGCCCCGGCTTCCCTGATGCCGGCGTGTCCGAACGCGCGGAACAGCCTGTCCAGAAAGGTCTGCGACTCTCCCTTTTCATCTCCACTTAAGAAGTTTTTTCTCCACTCCGCGAAGTCTGTCAGGGCGTTGCGGAGTTGAGATGTTTCTAAGTTGGAGGACATTCAGGAATTCTATGTTCCTAGATGCCGTTTCTCACGATCCATACGTCGCGGCAAGCCGCGTATCCGCTAGGCCATGGGCTGCCTCCCGTCTCGGGCGTCGCCAACCGTTTCCGATGCTCTGAGAAGTGTCTCTTCGCGAGTCACAAACGGTCGATATCTTTAGTCCGGCTCGGTGGAAGCCGTAATGGCGGGGCGCATCCGTTCTGGATAGTGTCCAAGACGTACCTCGGCGGCGTTCTGCGTCCCTATAGGAAGGCCGAGCATCGTGATGCACTTGAGATGCATCCGCGACGACTTGAGCCGACGGTTGCAGGCTCCGAACACGTCGGTATCATGTGGACCCAATGGGTTGGAGAAAGATGAAAGCTGCAGTGGTTATTTGGGCCTTGTTGGCGCTGTGCGGTGTCGCCCTCGCTATTTTTGCCGCAGACGGCGTCTCAAAGATCCTAGGGATTCTGCTTGCCCTAGTTGGAGTCATAGGGTTCATCCAAGCCAGAAGACGCCAAAATAAATAGGCCCAACGCCGCTCAGGATTCCATTAGGAGCCGCCTTCGTTTCGTCGCCGTGCGTGTCCCAATGCGAGGGCCAGCTGGTGTCTGAGGTGCTCGATTTCCGTGGACAGCTCGCGGTTTCGTTCCAGGGATGCGTTGAGCCGGGCGCGCAGGGACTCCGTGCTGGCGCTGCTTCGGCTTGCTCTGGGTTCTTGTGGGCGGTCGTCGCGCAGTCCAACGATGTCCGCGCGCAGGTCGGCCTGGGTGTAGAGCCAGGACCTCGATACTCCGGCGGCCGCGGCTACCGCTTCGAAGGTGACGGCGCCGCCTTGGTTCTGTAGTTCACGCAGCGCCGCCACGGCTTTGGAGCGGGTGAGTTCGTGCCGGCGCTCCGCGGCCTGCCGGATGTAGCGGCTGTTATCTGCCCGCAAGGTTATCGTCCTCCTGGACGTGGTTTGGGCCTGCATGCGTTTCGTCGTCGAGTGTTTCAATAATGCGGTCCAGATTGCCGAGCACCCGGGTGTTCATTTCGGCGAGCCGCTGTTGGCCGCGGGCTTCGGCGGCGGAGATGATCTGCACGACCTGGATCCGGTGTTCGCGGTGTTGCGGGAGGAAGTCGGCCGTGGTGATGAACATGGGACAGGTCAGGCAAGCGTTGGCGTGCGGGCAGGTTTTCTGCACCGGGAGTCCGCAGTAGCCGTTGGGCAGTGCCTGGGTCGCCCTGCCGAGGCGCTGTTTGGACCAGGCGGCCTCGGCCAGGGGCCCGTCGGGATCAAGTTCGACGACGCTGCCGGATGCGTTGACTTTGCGTGCAGCCTCCCAGTGCCGCCGGATGGTTGTGTCGCTGAGTCTGGCGTAGTGGGCGGTCATCTGGTGGGAGTCGTGGTCCAGGATCCGGCGCACGACCTCCTGCGGGACGTCGAGGTTAATCAGCCTGGTGCCCAGCGTGTGACGGAACCGGTGCGGGCTGACAACGGCAGCGCTGCCGTTTTCGTCGGTGACATCGCAGTCCCTGACCCACCGCCGAAGGGCGGTGCTGTATGAGCTTGCGCTGATGTGTCCGGCGCCGTAGACGTCCACCCGGTCATGGGCGAAAAGCAGATGGGTCGCCGAGTTGCTCGTGCCGTTGACGTAGCTGATGTGCTCCGCGATGGCCTGTTCGAGTTCCTCATCGATGGGAACGAGCGCCTCGCGTTTCATCTTGTGGTTCAGATACCGCAGATACGGGGCGCCGTCCTTGTCCCGGGTAATGCAGTCCTGGGTCAGGGCCACGGTGTCGCTGATCCGCAGCCCGCACCGGATCAGAATCAAGGTGATCAGCCGGTGATGCGGGGTGCCCATTTTGGCGAGGTTTCTAGGGTCTTCCAGCTGGGCCATGACGTGTTCACTCAGTGCCCGGGGTTGCCGGACCGTCTCTTTGGGATAGTCCTCGGTGTAGATCTGGGCCGTACTGGGCAGATCGGTCACCCATCCGTGACGGCGCATGGTGAGCAGGAAGGTGTTGAACTGACCGATCCGGATCCGGTGCGATGGAGCCCCGGCGCTGTGGGTGTGAAGGAATGCCAGGAACCCTTCGATTAGCTCCCGGTCAATGTCGGCGGTGCCGGTGACCGGGATCCTCGTTGAATCCAGAAAGGCGTTGAAGCTCTCCACCGCCTTGGTTCCCAGCACCGCGGATTCAACCGTCAATCCGGTCGTCAGCCGCCAGCGGGCCCATCGCTTGGCCAGCTGCTTCAACCAGGGCCGGGTGATGTTTTCGAAGTGGACCGTGACCTGGCTGCGGGCGGCGATACCGAGGGCCCTGGCATGCCAGACATCCTTGGGGAACTCGGCCTCCCACGGCGTGGCTCCCAGGGAGGCCTTCCCCATGGGCCCCGTCCAGACGGGCGGCGGGTCGACGCTGCTGTCCGCCCAAGGGTCTGCTGCCGGGTCGTTTCCTGAGGGCACGGGATGCAGGGTGGTCATATCGTCACCGTCCTGGTGGCGAACCAGCCGGCACCGGCCAGTGCGCGGCGGGCATCATCGCTGGAGATATGGGCGTAGGTGTTGACGGTCGTCGTGAGGCTCGCATGGCCCAACAGTTTGGAGACCACCTCGACCGGGACGTTCTCCCGAAGCATCCGGGTGGCATAGGTGTGCCGGAACCAGTGCGGATCAAACCCGATGCCAGTCTGCCGCCGGAGCCGCCGCACCAGGTCATGGACGGCGGCATACGTCATGGCCTGCCCGTAGGGCCGGCCCCACAGGTTGACGAAGACGTAGTCGGAATCCAGGTCACCGTATTCGACGTCGAGGTAGTCGGCATACAGCCGGATCAGTTCGGCGGTGACCGGGACCGTGCGCGAATGGGGCGATTTTGCGCGCGCACCGTTGGTGTTGTCGCGCCGGCGGATCGTGATTTCCCGTTCGGCCACGGCGATGTCCTCATGCCGGAGCCCCAGGGCTTCCCCGATCCGGATACCGGCGTCGTGGAGCAGCGCGAAGAGCAGCCGGTCCCGGAGGCGTCCGCACGAATCCAGAATGCTTTGGACCTCGTTGGGAGCCAGCAGACGGGGAATCCTTGCCGTCACGGAAAGCTTCACCGCCCGCCGCTGTTTCGCCGCGCCCTTGCTGATGTGGTGCAGGAAGGGTTTCCACCCTCCCTGGCGGGCGCCCGGGTCCCAGCACGTGATCAGCTCGCCCAAGTCAAGGCCATGGCGGGCGGCATGCTGATAGAAGATCGACACGGTGGAAAGTTTCCGGTTCACCGTCGCCTCGCTGCAATGGTGCCCGATCGTTGGAAGAACCGAAAGGACCTGGCCACGCATGTCCGGCGGACGCCGTAACCACCGGATGAAGGCACCAACGTCTTCCAGCTTCACCGACTGCCAGTCGAGCCCGTATTCACGCAGGAAAACGAACCAGTCCTTTAAATCGTGGGCATGGGCCTTGATCGTGTTAGGTGACCGCTCGGTCTCGGCCACATACCGCAGATACCGCTCCGCCGGTTCCACCACGCCGGTCACGCCGATCAGCGTGAAAGACACCTCATTGCTTGCCGGATCCAACACCTTCGATACCCGCATCGCCGCTCCCGTCAGCTGCCTCGTGGACGGACAAGACGCTAACCCATCCACAACGAAGCAACCAGAGCCCCAAACCCTCGTGGGCTACATGACAGACAGCAGCTGAAGGGCTAAAGATATCGACCGTTTGTGACCTGAATCCCGGCAAGCCTCCCAACCAGGTGAGAAAGGCCGTTCTTTGTTGGTCAAAACTGGTTTACGAAAAGAAGGTTGGTCAAAACACGAAGTGGAGGGTATTTGCCTCTCATAGGTGAGCGAGGTCGCCGCTCCTCCGATGCTGCCGGCGTACCGGTGGAGGAGGTTGTTCTCGCGGCGCCGGTTCTCCCGGGAGAGTTACTGGAGGCTCGCCCCGCCTACAAGCGGTGAGAACAGCATCTACCTGAAAGGAATGTGAGACGTTTCGATCTCTATCTCATCCTCGATGCGTTGAAACTCTTCGTTGTAAGTTCCCCCGTATCCGTGAGCTCCCAAGAGCGCCTGCAGACTGCGAAGTGCATAAAACCTGTCCGGCCCGGGAGAAATGCGGATTTTGCGGATAGGTAGAAGGTTGGGCTTGTCTACGACGGTCAGATTGGCATCCCCGTCGCATCCTCCGGTTAGCGCAACGTACGGGATCATGCCTAGACGTCCAGATCGGTAGCGGGTGAGGTCCCCGCTCGCGTTGACGATGATTCGCGCCTCTTCTTCGTGTACGAACCCCGGGTGCTTTGTTTGGTTGCGGAGAGATTCTGTCGTTTCCTCTATAGCGGCAATAACTTTCTTTAGGTTTTGGGGGCCTCCGTCCCGCGAAAGGGCCATATAGGCCTTCAATATGGTTTCGATGGCCTGCTCGGCGCCGAGCTCTGAGGCCCTTTGCTCGTAAATGACGTCGAGCCAGGCCGAAACATCTGCCTTGCCCGTTGACCAGTAATACCCGTGTTCTCCGGGTTGGGGGCGCAATATCTTCAATGGTTCGTTGCGGTCAAGCCCTATCGCATACGAAACTTCTTCGGTGCCGGCATAACCTCTCCACATGGTGAGAGAGTCCCCGCACCTTGAAGCGCTTAACAGATACCTGGTTCCATCTGCCGTGTCCGAGCGGTAGCGCATTCTGTCGTGCAAGTCCCCTATGTGGTCGAGATAGAGGTCCAGTTCGGCAGGAAAGTCATCACCGATCTTCTCTCTGGCCTGGATTAGATACTTGTCCGCGAGACGCCTTTCGTGGATGTCATTCATGAACGCTGTGTTGCTGGCCCAAAGTTCGTTTTTGAGGAGGATGCTCTGCAGCGCGGAGCCGTTGGTGTAATGCCAAACGAGCCCATCATCGTCGCCTTGCATCTCATCGCTACGGGAGTACTCCATTCGAAGAATGTAGCTGCTCCTCCCGCATAATTTTCGCAAGGACGTAGACGTTGATTCGTTGGTCGTCCGGCCCCGGAAACTCCACAGCGATCACTTCCCGTCCGTCCCCGGCCCGACGGGCCACCGAGGTTCTGCCCGGCCGCAAGCTTGCGTTCCCCCAGCGCCCCGTTCGAGACCGCGGTTTCTAGCCCGAATGAGGTTTGGAGAGTCGGGTTCACAGCAGCTCAGAACTGACATGGCCGTAGTCCTTACGGCGCCCGCGATGGCGAGGATAAAAGCGTGACCTCGGCGGGGTCATGGTTGGTCTGTAGCGCGAGGGTGCTCTTTCCAGAGTCCATCGAACCTGTAGAAGAGCCACAACTCAGCCACGACCGAGAATCCTCCCATGAGGAGGCCGTGCGTCAGCCACGCAGGTGCTTCAACTGAGCCGCGCGCTCACCTGTGACCCAGAAGAACACCTCGTTGGCACGCGGCGGCGTGAACTTGGGCCCGGACTGCGCGCACCACGGCCAGGTCAAGCCCGGGAAGTGCTTGCCCAGCGTGCGCGCAACCTGAGTCGGGATGTTCTTCATGACGGAGTAGTCCAGGTCCAGCGCCTTCGCCAACTCACGGGTACTCAGAGCTTCGTCCCGGCCGGGGTGGCCGGAGAGGTGGCGGAGCATTCGTTCGACGATGACGCTGGTCTTGGTGCCCATCGCGAAGAACTTGATCAGGTTCTCGTCGCTCCAGCCGTCGATCGCTTCCTGATCGGTGACGACCGCATCCTCAGCAGTCGGCTCGATAGGGGTGGCGGCTGTGACGGCCGTAGTCGAAAGCCGTTCTCCGAGGAACACAAGCACAGCACGGACGTGCTCGTTGGGGACCGGTACGTACTGGAACTCGGCGGCCGAGTCGGTGGTGGGGGTGATGATCATGGTTCTCTCCTGTTTAGTGGAACACTACGTCACGTAGTCTAACACTATTCCAAATAGTACGTGACGTAGATCGTCCACGGGTCCAGGCATAGACTTGCGAAGTGGGACCTGGCCACCAGACGTTCGACTGCCGGTCCCCATTACCGGACCGGAGTGCAGGGGACTTCCAGCATTCCATGCAGACGACTTCTGAAACTGACAGACGCCACGGTCACCTCGATCGTTGACACAATTGAGTCGACAAATGCCTAGATTTCAAGGGATTTTGGCTATTCATTCAGTTGAATGATTGCTAGAATGGACGTAGCAGGTCCAGACGAACGAAACTAGTCGAGATACGAAACCAGGTGCTGAAATGACCCTCACCATCTACACCAAGCCGGCCGGATGCTTCGGCTGCGCCAAGACCAAGCAGAAGTTCACCGACGCAGGCATCGCCTTCACCGAGGTCGACGTGACCACCAACCAGGCCGCGTTCGAGTACATCACCGAGGAGCTCGGCTACTCCCAGATTCCCGTCGTGGTCTACGACAAGGAGAACACCGAAGACCACTGGTCAGGGCTGAACCCGGCGAAGATCGCCCGGGTCATCGAGATCGAAGCCGCCGCCCGCGAAGGCGTCCTCTCGTGAGCGGCGAAGCCGGCGTCACCGTTATCGGTAATCTCACCGCCGACCCTGAGCTGCGGTTCACCGGATCCGGGACTGCCGTCGCCCGCTTCACTATCGCCTCCAGCCCAAGGGCCTTCGACGCTCGTGCCGGCCAAGGATCCGACGGGGACACCGTATTCGTGGCCGCCACGGCATGGCGGGCCACCGCCGAACACGCGGCCGCGTCCCTGACCAAGGGCATGCGCGTGATCGCCACCGGAACCCTCAAGTCCCGTTCCTTTACGACCCAGGCGGGGGAGGACTGCACCGTGGCCGAACTCGAGGTCGAGGACATCGGCCCGTCCCTGCGCCGCAGGACCGCGCAGGTCACGCGCACCGGTCCCGGCCCGGAGCAGGACGAGGAGCACCCACCGGACAGGTTCGCCCTGTCCCCCAGGGAGTACGGGGACGATGATGCGTGGTTCGGCCTCGCGGCCAACCCGACCGGCCGCATCAACGTTCCGGCTCCCGATACCGAGCCGGCACTCTGAGCGTGCGACCATGGCCGAAACGACCGGGAGACGAATGCAGGGGACGGATGGCAAAGACGCCGATTGAAACAGTACGGAACCAGGCTGGCAGGAGGGCTGGGCATCTTCGTTGGCACGGCCGTCGCCGGCCCGGCAGCATCCCGGCTTGCGAACAGGGGTTTCAGCTGCCCGGACGTCCTGCTGGTCGCGGCAGGTGTTTTCCTGCTGGTGTTCTGGGGTGTCCGGCTGGTCCTGCTGGACCGGGCTCTCACGAGCCACGCCGGAAGCAAGTATTCATCAGCCGGGCACTGCGGGAGGGAAGATCAACGGGATGAAGAAGATCGCGGCTTTCACGCCGTATTTCACAGAGGATGAAGCCGGGCAGGTCCGTGCGGCATTCCTGGCCGCCGGCCATCTGGAGGGGGACGCGTCCATGTCGGACTTCATCGTGCGGGCCACGATGCGGGAGGTGAAGCGGCTGCAGCGCCGCCACAACGCCGGCCGGGCCTGGGCCCCTGTCCCGGCCGGCGGACTGCGTCGCGGACAACGGACCAAGGATGAACTGCAGCACCGGAACGAGGGAACCTGATGATGACAAGGCGGACTGAGGAACCCGACGCCGCGCCGCCGACGCCGGCTGCTGGTCCTGCGCTGCCCAGGATGCTGACCCTGGACCAGGTGAAGGAGGTCCTGAACGTCAACACGCCTTTGGTGTATGCGCTGGTGCGCAGCGGGGAACTGCGGGCCGCGCAGTTCGGCGGCCGGAACGTCTGGCGCGTCCGGGAAGATGACCTGCTGGCCTACATCGACGCCGCCTACGAGAAGACCGCGCACCGGATCGCGGCCGGGCAGATCCCCGAGGAAACAACCATCGAGGACTGACACACCTGGGGTTCCCTGGCAACGTGCGCCTTGCCTGACGGGGATTGCGCGACGGAGGACGGCATGGGTACGCCATTGGTGCGGTCCACTGCCCGCAGGAGGGCTTCCTCTTCGTCGACGTCGATCACCAGGGAGGTACAGGGGCTTTTTCGTCTCATGGGTGCGGACGGCGCAGGGAGGACCGGCTGCGGGCCTGGGGCGCTGGGGAACTTAGGCCGCCACACGATGCGGGGGGACGGGTCCATGAGGAGGTCGATTGCTGACGACGGTCCTCGTGAGAAAGCCTCGTCCAGTTGGGGGGCTGAACGAGGCTTTCCTCTATGTGCGGCTGCGGTCAGACGTATGAGCCGTGAATAACGACCCAGATCATCAGCAGCAGGTGCATGAGTTCGACGGCGAACATGAGCCAGCCCGACGGCTGCCCACGTCCTGGTTCATGTGCCATGACGGTCGGTCCTTTCCTTGAAGGTAAGGAACCGTTTGCCCGAGAACAACTCAGGGGAGTGGCAGAGTTGCTTGGACTCTCATAAGGACTAGCCTTGTGTGTGTAAGACACCGGCGGCCAGATGAACGGTTCATTTTCCCTGGCCCCAGGTACTTGAGCCCGCCTGCCAGCGGGCTCAAGTACCTTAAGGGCCACATCCGCCCGGAAGTCCCGGGATTCATGGATCAAAGGTAAGTCTCTGGGGGCGGTTTTGTGAGTGAAAATTACGGCGATTCTTGTTGCCGTCTTGTCAACCTTGTCTCAACTCCCCAGCTACACCGTTGCCCGCGTTTCGCGAGCCCAGCGGATGCGGATGCCGTAGCCCCGCCGGAGCCGACCAAACGACGCTGGTGGAGATTCTAAGTGCCTACCGGCGGACAATTTGCTGCCGGGTATGTGCCGAACTACCTCGCTGCGGGTAGACCGGCAACGGTGTAGTTGGGCAGAGATGAACCCATGGGTCAATTACTTACTCCACTACTTCCTAGCTGACTTCGCCCGGCCTCCCTTCGGGGCAGCCGGGAACACGTTGTGGCAAGACAACGCGGATCGGCCGCCCCTAAAGGTGACGGCCAATCAGTGGGTGCGGTGCACCGGCTTGCGGGTGTTCTTTGTGGTCTTTGGCTGAAGAAAGCCGGCCCTGATCTGGGGTGCGCCGGGCGTACCGTCTTGGACCATGGGGAAGGACCGCGCCGCTCCTTAGGACTGTGTGGTCGCGGTGTCCAGGATGTCACTGTGCGGGGGAGTGGGCACCTGACCTGCGGTCTGTGACGCGGAGGTTTTCCGCCGGCGTGAGACGGCCCGGGGTTCGAGTCCAAGCTTCTTCAGCTCCTCGGTGCTCCACCCGTCCTTGGTGGCCCGGACGTATGAGCGCTTGTCGTCGCGTTCAGCATCCGCGAGTTGTTCCTTGAGGTCTGCGACCCGCTGCCGGGCCTTGACCAACTGCGTGACGGATTCGATGCGCGAGTCGAGCAGTGCGCGGGCCTGGTTGCGTGTCTTTTCAATGTCGAGGTTCGCCATGCCTCCACCCTAACCACCACCTCCCCGAGTACCCGGATGAACCGCCGTGCAGACAGCGATCCGAAAAAACACCGGAGCAAGCTGGTAACTTAGCACGGCTAAGTTGGCCCGATCTTCGACTTGTCGTCGCGGATGCGGCACACTTGTCAGTGTGGTCCCCGGGTTTCCGGGTCGCTGCGCTGGCAAGGAACGGAAGGCGGGACGAGTGAATGCAAGCAACGGCTTCGCCGGTTGGAAGACCCGTCGGCGGCGGGCGAATGTTGACGGCGGTCGGATGCACCGGCACGAGGTCAAGGTCAGCCCGGAAGAGGAAGCCCAGCTCCTTGCCCTAGCGGAGAAGCATCGCGTGACCATCCCGCGGCTTTTGATCGAAGCGGCGCTCAGCGAGGGGACAGAGATCCCGTCGGAGCGGCGGGACCAGTTCATGCAGCTCTCTGCGTTGCAGCGTCTTGTCGGAACCGTTGCCAACAACATCAACCAGATCGCACGCCACGCGAATGCGACGGGCGAAGTGCCGGCAGAAGCTGCCGCTTCCATCGCCCATGCACGGGCTGTCATCATCCGGATTGACCGTCAGCTCGCCGTCATGGCCGGGCGGTAGTTTCACCGTGATTCCGAACATTACCCAGGGCGACCGCATGGCGGGTCTGATGATCTACCTCGCAGGACCGGGGCGGGCAAACGAGCACGAAGAACCGCACCTCGTGGCGGGCGATTCGGCGCTCATGGCCTGGCACGATGACAACGAGCTGAACCGCGATGCGGCCCTGGATATTGCCAACGCACTCGACCGGGCCAAGCAGTTTTTCGAAACCGAAGTAGACGGCGGACACGTCTTCCACTGCTCGCTGAGTTTGGCCGCGGAGGAAGGCCAGCTCAGCGACGAGAGATGGGGCGCCATCGCGGACGACTTCATGAAGGAAATGGACTTCACCGAGGACGGCGGAAAGGCCCCCGCCCGGTGGGTCGCCGTCCGTCACGGACTGAGCAAGAACGGCAACGACCACATCCACATCGTGGCGTCCATGATCCGGGACGACGGCACCAAATGGAACGGCTGGAAGAGCAAGTACAAGTCCCAGCAGGCTGCCAGGAGCCTGGAGAAGAAGTATGGGCTGAACGCTGTCGGAACCCTGCGTGCCGAGCGCGGATTCACCCCGACTGAACAATCCAAAGCCGTCCGCCAGGGACTGCCGGAAGTCGAGCGCCACAGCCTCGCCCGCAAAGTGCGCGTCTGCGCCGGAGCATCGACAGATGAGGCAGAGTTTGTCCGCCGGGCACGCCAGGAGGGCATACTCGTGCGCCCCCGCTACGCGGCCGGCCGAACAGACGTCGTGAACGGCTACTCCGTGGCCGAACGCCCCCACAAGGGTGAGCGCGCCGTCTGGTTCGGCGGCAACTCTCTGGGACGTGACCTGGCGTTGCCCAAGCTTCGGGCAGAGTGGGAGAGCACCCCGGAGTCAGCGGAGAGCGCTGTCGCGGAATGGAACGCTGCGGCGCGCAACCGCCGGCCCGTAAGCCCCGGCCGAGAGACGCTGCAGCCATCGGCTGAGCTGTGGGGCAAGTACGCCAACGACGTCAGTTCCCTCCGGGAGAAACTGGCCACCACCGGCCACGATGATCACGCCGCCTGGGCGCAGGCAGCCCGCGAGACATCGGCGGCGTTCGGTGCATGGTCCAAGCGGATCGAACCGACTCCGGGACCGCTGGCAGACGCCGCCAGAGAACTCGCCAAATCCGCACAGCTGCGCCGCTACCCGGCACGCCCGGCAGTGTCCCTGCCGTCCGCACGCGGCGCCACCATGATCCTCCTGGCCGCGACGTCCAAGAGCGAACCCGCAGCCTACGCCCTCATGTTCCGGCAGCTCGCCCAGACAGCACGGGCCATCCACGACATGCACAAGGCCACCGACGATCTGCGCCGGGTCAGGGGACTTGCCACAGCCGTCCGGGCGGCCAGCAAGATTGTCGAGGCCAGCGCCACCGCACAGACACTCAAGGCACAGCCAATGACGATGGAGACGCTGCGCCAACAGCACCCGGAAGCGTCCGAGGAAAACCTTCAGTCGCGGCTCCTGGCTGAACGTTCGCGGGGCGGGTCACCGCTGCCTCCCGTTCTGACCCGACCGGACGCAGCGCAGCTGCAGGGAGCGCAGTCACGGACCGAAGAGACCCACCGGCAGAACAATCCAGGCATCGAGCGATAGGGGAAGAGCATGAGCGAAGCAGACGGAATGGAAGATGCAGTGGACGGGGCGATGCGCACCGGGCTGATGGTTGCCAGCCGCATCGGCGAGCAGCTTGCCAGAATGCGCGAACAGGAACAGCGCACCATCGCCGCAGCAGAGGAACAACGGGCCCGGGAGCTGCAGGAACGCTTCGACGCCCAGCGGGCTGCCGCCCGGGCCCAGCTGGCTCCCGTCGGCCGCGAGGACTGGTGGGACAAAGCCACCCCCGAAATGATCGAACGGGTACACGAGACAGCCACGGCATGGAGGGCCTACGACCCCGAAGCCGCCCGTGCTGCCGAGAAAATCAGCGAACAGGTCCAGAGCCGTTACGGCATCGACGTGAACAACACCGGTGCGGACGAGGCGTCCGTTTCCGCGGCCGTTGCCCGGGCACTGCAGGCTCGCCTTGAGGCCGAAAGTGAATGGGCCAAAGCATCGGCCGCGCGCACCGATGAAATCGTGGCAGGTGCTGCCATTGCCGGCGCCAACCGACAGGACCGGGTAGATAGAAGCGAACCGGCATGGGACGCCGCCGAACGACGCCAGCAGCTGGCCGAAAGCCTGGAAGATAAGGGCGACCGAGAGTCCGTAAACTCCCGTCTCCTGGCGGACAAGCACCAGGGCACGCCAGCCACGGCCGCCGTGGCACAAAAGTCCTTGCTGGCCAAGACATCCAAGATGGCAAAGCCGGGCGACAATAGGAGAATACTGCAACGAGGCGGCTTGGAGCGTTAAAGATTTCCAAAAAGGTGAAGACCCTTCAGCACCGCTGACGGTCACCGCTTCAAGCCCGCGCCTCCTGACGTCCAGTGCCCCAGAGCTTGACTGAGGCCACCAGCTTCACGGGAGGGCGCCATGGGGCGACCAATCTCAAGGCGAGAAGCTAGTATCTCAGCGAAATTTAGTAATCTCCGTTCAGCCAATTACGATCTTCCCTACTGAGATATTGATTGAAAAAGAGGCTTTAACTCCAGTTGAGCTGCCATCTGTCATGACGCTCACGATGTAAGGCGTCGGTTCATTACGCTGGATATAATAGTCTTGTTGGGGAAACGTAGCGGTGATTGGGTTTCCGGCTCCAATCACATAGAGCGGAGGCTTCGGAGTACCCGGAACTTGAATGCTGTCCGGTGACCTCCGCGACCAGGTAAACGAGCTTCCTGGTATTGGACTCCCGTCCCAATTAAACGCTGTGGCGTCGAAATCGATGGGTACTTTATCGCCGTCCGGAAAATTTGAATTATTCGCCGGGATATTGATACTAATTGTAGGGGATTTTCGAGGGACGGTGTTAATGGGAAAGGTCACATCAATGCCGGGTCCCTGATGCTTACCCGTCTGGGTCTCCTGCTGAAATCGAACCCCCGTGTCGGGACGAAACCAAACGACATCTATGGTCATGTCACCGTCGCACTGGACGGACCATTCATTGCGCCCCCAATACCTCGTAAGAAAAATCGCGGTGTTCTTTCCCTTTTTGAGCACCCCGTCCCTATCAAGGAAAACTACTGGCTCATAGAGTGCCGTGGCCTTGAGGAAGCCGACGGACTGATAAATGAAATATTGGCGGGATTCGGGTTCAAATGCGGTACCCATCGCAGATCACCTGATCTCGTCTTCGCCGGCATCGAAACCACGCTCGGTGTCCCACTCGACATAGAACCTCGAGCCATTGACCGAGAACTCAGCTCTCACCGCACGGTAACCAGAGGGGACGCGGACCGTGACCCAGTCCGGAACTGAGACCTTATACTCACTGAGCACCTGGGCCGTGTCGCGGTTCAGGCGAGCAAAAAGCCCCGGATCGTCCGCCAGAGCATCCAGAAGAGCGCGAACATGCATGTTTTCCGCCGTATTGAGCACAAAATTGTGTACAGCAATCTCGGTATTGAGCCTCATCTGCTGCTGAACCGTCCGTGTTAGTTGGTCCCGGTGGCGTGCAAGATCCTGCTTTAGGCGATGGACATGGTCGGGTGGCAGTGGCATTTCGTCGCTCCTATTCTCTTCCTGTCAGAACGCGTTCAGGCTGTCGACTAGGAGGTCCTTGTCAATCGTGTTCAGGTAGACCTCCACGCGTGCTCTCCAGATCTCGATCTTCGACGGAGGGCTCAGAGTATCCAGCGTGCACGTGACCAGCGTCCAGGTGGGACCTACCTCAAAGGGTGCCGTAACGGCTCTGTCAGATACATTCAGATCCCATATAGCCAGAGCCCCCGCCACGGTTTCATCCGTCTCGGACCGAAACCAGCCGAACGCAGAAAGGCTCCGAACGGTCGGGTTAACGTTCGCTTGGTGTGCAATGAAGTCTTGAGCGATCGATGCGCCCGTCTCGGACGCCCGCATGACCAGGACCCGATCGCCGGTCCTCGCTAGCGGGCTGATCGACGAGTCATTGTAGCCAAGCGAATTTGCCAGGTTGTTTGCGAACCAACCCACTCCACCTGTGCTGTGACGCTCAAAGCCGGGATTGACCAGAAAAGACATCGCAAGATCCTTTTGTAGCGAAGGGACAGTCAGTCGCTCTATTGCTGAGTGGCCAAATGGCTCGGCGGAGACCACCGGACTCATACGCCGGGTGCTGAATCGGCCTCCCAAGTGAAAGTGACGCGGCAGCCCGGAACGAGCCAAGACGGATCTACTTTCATCGTGTACGTCTCGGACATCAGACCTAGGGTCTTCGCTTTCAGGAACGTCAGATGCTGTCCGTTGTTCGCTTGATGCGCCCAGAGCGCCACCTCATCATCAAATCGCCGGGCGCCCCAGGGCCACGCCGCTCCCGTCCAGATATTCCAGCTGCTCCCCTCGCCGTCCGGAACGTTTATCCGTTTGAACCAATGCAGATCGCTGTGGATGTGAATGGCGACAACATTCTGGGGGACCTGGCCTAGGTCCCGGGTGCGGTAGATGATGTCACCGTCATCCAGCGGCCTTGTCGGCGGGGAACCGAGTAGCGGTAGTTCGTTGTAAAAAATCTCATACGGCCATAAATGATGAAGGCTTACCTCGACGGGGATTCCTCCGACAGCGTCGTGTTCTTGGCCCTCGCTATTGACAATTTGACTTGAGTATCCGCGGGCTGCTACCAGTACATCCTGGAAGTAGCCGACTTCGACGTAAAAGAGGTTTCTCGGGTCTCCGGGCTTCTGTTCGGAATGGAGGGTCAATCCCGTGGCGACACTGGTAAAGGTAACGCCTGGGAAGTTTTTTCCGTCGTAGGTAATTCTCCAGTAGGATGCCACTACCATTTCCATCCTCCGTACGTTTCCTTGGATTTTCGGGGAAACTACTGCTGTTCTTCGCCAGCTTTGATCATCGTCCGCAATTGTTCAGGCGAGATGAACGTTGGCGGCATTTCCGTGTGGGCGAAGCCGCCACCGGCGCCCGGTAGGAGTTCAGCTTCAGAGAAAAGTACCGGGTAGGCGGTTACTACGGGGAGGTGCATCGTATAGGCGAAAGCCGCCATCAGACTGTGTGAATCCGTGATGGGAAAGATGTCTTCCGTGGCCGCACTGGCGAATTCCGCAGCCGGGGGTGGCGGGGCGGAGTCTGCGTTCTCCACCGCTGACCGCAAATCAGCAAGGCCTTCGACGGGATACCCCAGCCGGGATTCAAGCCACATCAAGGGGTGAAGGACATCCTTCACGAGAGGATGCTCGCGTAGAGCCTCCTTGAGATCGCTCAGCTGACGTGGTTCGTAGTCGCTCATGCCATTTCTCAATTCTGAGAGGTGTGGGATGCGGCTCTTCGAGGAATTCCTATGTCGTTAGATTGGTCGCTGAATCGAGATTCGTCAAGACTCTGTTTAATCAATTCCTTCTGCTGAATGCCAGGTCTCTGCCGACGACACCGTCCTGCCAGCTGTCTCTTCACTGGGCCTCATGCTAGGCATCCAAGGGTGCTTCGGGTCGTTGACCTGACGTTCGCAGAGTCTCTCGCTTATGTCTTCTACCCCGCCGGTTAGAAGACGCACGAGTGGTCCCGGTCGCAGGACAGCCGGCGCCTGTCAGTCGAAAATGCCTGCCTCCGGACCGACGTGCGGCAGCGTTGCCTTCTCCGGAGTGGGCGGCTTATGCCCGTCGTAGGCGCATTTCTTGAACGGACCTTCTGTGTCCATGAGGACGCGCATGTGTGGGTCTGCGTGGTTCAGCCACCAGGTGCTGACGCCGAGGGCGGGTTCGAGTCGGAGGTGTTCCCAGGCCCGCCAGATGCTCTCCATACGGATGAGGGCTTCGGGGTGTTTGTACCACTCGGGGCACCAAACGAAGGCGGCGCCCTCGTTGACTTCCCGGACGTAGGACTGGGCTAGGAGCTCGGCGAAGAATTCAACGGCGCTGGAGTAGACCAGTTCCGGTTCGGGCTCGTCATGACTATGACCGCTTGTTGTGGGCTGGGCCTCTTCGTCGCCGAAGGCGTCCCTGAACTCTTCACTCACGCGATGTCCCCGTCCGTCCAGGGGTTGTGAGCTGGGACGGTCACCGGTTCCAGCTGCTGCTGTTTCGCAGCGGCGAGAGAGTCCTTGACCTTTTGGGCGTGGGGGCCGTTCATCCAGGGGATGGTTTCGATCATGGTGGCCGGGGCACCGGATGCGAGCAGGATGGCCCGGAACCTCGGCAACGCGGTCAGGTCGGCCACGGACAGGATCTCGTCCTTGTTCTCCTGCCGGGAGGACGAGGATCCGTGTTTGCTGTGGCTGCGGGAGACATTGATGTAGCTGTACTGGCCGATCAGGCGGGAGAGCTCGTCGAGGTAGCCGACTTCGGAGACGCCGCCGCCGTAGATTTTCACGTTCGACGCGGACCAGAGCTTCCGCATGCCTTCCAGAGACCAGACTTCGACGCCCTGGGACCAGGACTGCAGGATGGTCATGAGGATGATCCCGCGGGAGCCGTAGTGGCTGTACTGGTCAGGCAGGGCCTTCCAGCGGCAGACGTTCGCAGCCTCATCCAGGATCCCGAGCAGCGGTGTCGCGAGCCGGCCGCCGGGCTGGGAGGTGGCGTACTTCTCAGCAGCTTCCACCACAGCCACGGTCAAGGCAGTCACCAGCGGCCCGGCGGTGCCGACGCCTTCGCGGGAGAGGCTGTAGAGCGTGCCTTTGCCGCGCACGAAGTCTTCGGGGACGAACTGCGGCCGCGGGTCCGTGTCCACGGTCGTGTCCCGGGCCGGGGTGACCCATTGGCTGACCTCGCGGTCGGTCAGGCAGGAAACCATTTGCCGGGCGGTGCCGTAGACGCCGGCCCGCTGCTTTTCCGGTTCGCGGATGTGGCCCATCACCATGTCCGAGAGCAGATCATACCCGGCAGTTCTGAGCAGTTCTGCGGGGGCCTCGTCGTGCGGGCGGGTCAGCCAGGTGTAGACCTGTGTCACCGGGGCGGAGTCGAGTGAGGCGGCGAGCAGGAAGGCTTTGAGCAGGTTCTGCCCTGCCGGGTCGAAGTAGGCATCGGGTTTGGTCCCGGGTTCGCGGGAGCCGTTGGCGAAGTGCTGTGCCAGGTTCCCGGCCGTCGCTTCGTTCGTCACGTAGGACAGCGGGTTCCACCACCAGGTGGGCTCTTCTTCGGCGACGGCCTGCGGGTCGAAGACCCACACAGCGCCGGCCTCAGCCCGGATCGGGCGTGTCACGTCCACGATGTCACGCTTGTTCGATGTCGCGATCACGGCGCCGGGTGCGTCCAGGATTGCCGGGACGGCGTAGGAGGTGGTCTTCATCGTGCGGGGACCGGCGATGAGGATCAGCATGTCTTCCCAGGAGGCCCACAGCGGGCGCTTCCCGGCGACGCTGCGGCCGAGCCGCACCCCTGTGGAGTTCTCCACGCCGAGACGCACGGCCGTGGCCGTGGCCCCTTTGGTGCCCAGGTGGTCGAGGTCTTTGCCGCGGCCCATGTGGACGGCGGCCTTATCCACCCGGGTGCGCTTGTGCGCTGTTCGGGAGCGGACCACCAGCACGGTCACCGTCAGGGCAACCAACATTCCGAGGAGCGCGCAGGCGACGATGGTGGACTGGACCGGCCAGGGCACCCGGCCCTTGACCAGTCCGGCGACCAGATCAATCGGGTGGGCCGGGGGCGCGGTAAGGCCGGCCATCCAGGATCCGAGATGTGCCGAGACCCAGCTACCGCCCCCGACGACGACAGCTGCGCCGATGGCCAGCCAGATCCCCAGCCCGTCGCCGAGCCCTGTGCCTTTACGGTTCGGAGCGCTCATGCTGCACCCTCTTCTTGGACCGGAGCGGTGGCTTCCAGTAGGGATTCTGCCGGTATCTCTATTCGCTCAGGTTCGTTGGCCTGTTCTGGGCCCGGGATTCGCGTTTGAGCAGGTGATGTCGGTTCGGAGCCCCTTGGGGCCCGAATCGACGAACCATCGACGAGAGTGACGGTTTGGGCGTAATGTCGACGCATGCTCGCTCCTTCTGAAGTTGGTAGCTGATGGTGCTGGTGGCGTTGCCCGGTGGCGGCGCCATGGATCCGGCGTTCTGGAGTGTGCAGGCGGCCGAGGATTTCGAGCAGGAGATCGTTGACCAGTACGCGTTGGCGATGGCAGCGGCTGGTTTGAGCGACTCGCATATCCGCAATACCCGGGCGACGATTATTGAGTTCGCCCGGTCGGTGACGGGCCCGCTGTGGGCGGCGACCTGCCAGGACGCCGACCGGTTCCTGGCCGAGCAGCGCAGGCTGGGTCGCAGTGTGAGCACCCGGGCCGGCAAGGCAGGGACACTGGCGTTGTTTTACGAGTTCATGATCAGCCGTTATCAGGGCCGGATCCATCGGGTGGCCGGGGTGCTGGTCGAGCAGCCCATCGATGAGTTCAACCGCCAGTCCGGGGCGTCGCTGGGCAATGTCAGAGTGCCGCCGTCGGATGCCGAGATCGACGCGTTCTTTACGTGTTGGCGGCACTCGATCCCGCAGGCCCGCAAGTATCTGCCCGCCGCGCGGGACTACTTCGCTGCGTCGCTGTGGCGTCGGCTGGGGTTGCGGATAAACGAGACGGTGATGCTCGACATCCGTGACTGGCGCCCGGACCTGGGCGGGTTCGGCAAGCTCCATGTCCGGTTCGGCAAGGGAGCACAGGGCCGTGGCCCGAAGCCGCGCCTGGTCCCGGCGATCAATGGCGCGGCAGAGCTGATCGACTGGTGGCTGGGCGAGGTCCGGCACCAGTACGGCGAGGACTGGGCTGATTCCGATGCACCTTTGCTCCCCTCGGAGCGGTTCGATTCCGAGCTGGGGCGATGCGGCCGGGTCGGTGGCAACGCGTTGCGGCGCAGCCTGGGGTTGCAGGTCGAGCAGTGGTTGCCGGCATGGTCGGGTCGGATGACCCCCCACGTTCTGCGGCATTACTGTGCTTCCTCGCTGTACGGGGCCGGGATGGACATCAAGGCCCTCCAGGAGTTGCTGGGGCATCAGTGGCTCGCGACTACCTCGGGTTACATCCACGTGCGCAGCGAGCACGTCGAGCTGGCCTGGAAGAACGCCAATGAGCGGGTCGAGTCCCGCTTCGGACCTACACAGAAGGAAGGATGAGGCCGTGTTGTGGAATCTGCGGATCAGAGCCGCCGAACGCGGGGTCTGGAAGTCGGCGCAGATGCGCCGGATGCTCGCCGATGCCGGGCTGGAGATCAGTGCCGGGAAGATGTCCTCGTGGTGGGCCGGGACACCGGCGACGATGAGACTCGAGGAGCTCGACGTGCTCTGCTCAGTGCTGGCGTGCACGCCGACGGACCTGATGAGTCCCGAGCCGGACAAGGTCGCTGCACGTCGTCCACGCGCGACCGAGGCCGTCAACGGCAATAACCAGGACCACGGCAGTGGCGGCGGGGTATCGCCGGCCGTCACGCCGCGCTTCGGCAGGCCGCGGTCCGAGCCGCCCCTATAGGCAGGGCTGTTGTGAGTCCTGCCCCGGGCCCGGCGGCGGCGCTGCGGCCACCGTCGATGTGCCCCCGCTGCCAGATCAACCGCGTCGCCTGGGTTCACCCCCGGGTGGCCTATTGCTATGACTGCCTTCCCGGCGGGCCCTTCACCGCACCGCCGTGTTCCAAGTGCGGCACCAGCATGGACTACTTTAGCCAAGGCTTGTGCGCCAACTGCCATCCCGGCAGTCCGCAGTACCCAGGCTCGTGCAGGGGCTGTCTGGCGTGGGGCGTCTACCGCCGATACAACTGGACGTGCTGGCAGTGTCGTTGGTGGCGCTCCCACAACCCGGAAGGAATCTGCGACTATTGCGGGCGCGCGGCCCGTATCGGGGAGCGGCGGGCCTGCCGGCTGTGTCTGGAACAGGCCCGCATGCTCCAGGAGCCCGGACACGGCCTGGACCTGGCCGGCGCGAATCAGGCCGGGCACCAGCTCTTCTTCGCCAACATGACCTTCGCACGTCGGGGAGCACCACCGTTGAGCCCGGACCAACGCGCCCCATGGAAGCGGCGGGACAAGAACACCCTGCCCGGCAACGGGCCCGCGGCGGAGGCCGACGGGCAGATGACGTTGTTCGATCTGGCGCCCGATCCCGCGGCCCTCGCAGCGCGTGCCCGCCTCGAAGACAGAGACCTGACCCGCTACTGCGCCGCCATCGTCCGTGAACACGCCGCGAGGGCCGGCTGGAGCAAGCGGCAACGCAACGACGTGACCCGCTCGCTTCGGCTGCTGCAGGGTTTCCGACTCAGCCCGACCGCGAAGATCCGCGCCACCGACGTCCTCCAGCTGCGCCAATACTCCGGCAACGTCATCTCCACGATCGACGTTCTGGCCGCGGCCGGGCTGCTCATCGAGGACCGGCCGACCCGGATCGAACGCTATTTCGCCGCCAAGACCAGCACCCTGCCGCCGGTCATGAAGGACCAGCTCGAGGTGTGGCTGCAGGTCCTGACCAGCGGCGCCCACCAGGCGCCACGGCAGATCCCGCGCGACCCAGGGACCATCAGGGCGCACATCATGGGCATCGAACCCATCATCCACGCCTGGGCCGAGGCAGGCTTCCAGTCTTTCGCCGAGGTCACCCGCGCCGACATCACAGCCGCGCTGGACGAAACGAGGGTCCGCCGCCACGTCGCCGGGAACGGGCTCAAGTCGCTCTTCACGACCCTCAAAGGCCGCCGGCTCATCTTCGCGAATCCGACCCGCGGGATGAAGGCGTCCCCGAAGGGCAGCACTATCCCTTTCGCTCTGGACGTCGCAGTGATCCGCGAGGAGTTGAACTCCCCGAACCCGGTGGTCGCCCTCGCGGTTGCCTTGGTCGCCTTCCACGCGCTGACCAAAAAACAGCTCAGCGAGCTGCGGCTCACCGACATCAGCGACGGACATCTTGTACTGGGCAACCGCGACATTCCGCTGGCCGCGCCCGTGCGAACGCGCCTGGCAGCCTGGCTCGACCAGCGCAACCGTACCTGGCCAGGCAGTGCCAACCCGCACCTGCTCATCAACCGGCGTACGGCGCCCAGGCTCCTGCCCGTCAGTCGGCAGTACCCCTGGGCCGGATTGACGCTGCGGCCCCAGGCGCTGCGCGAGGACCGTATCCTGCACGAGATCCACGCGACCGGCGGCGATATCCGCCGCATCTGCGATCTCTTCGGGCTCAGCGTCGAAGGCGCCACCCGCTACCTCAACACCGTCGAGCACCCGGACCTCACCCTTGAGGGCGAACAGGTTCCCCGAACCTGAGCACCAACACCCGCTGCAGCCCCCGGGCATGCTCAGGTTCGCGCCGAAAGCGTCAAAATTCACGCGAACTTCTCAACGTTGGCGTGCCAGCGCTTGTTGGTGTCGTTCAGGGATGCCTCGATGGCGGTGAGGCCGATCTGGACGGGGATGCCGGGGCGGCCGCCGACCTTGATGAGGAATTTCCCGCGTCCGGGGGGTTCGACGTCGTCGCCGCGGGAGTCCCAGGCGGGCGGGTCCTGCCAGGAGATGAGCTTTTGCTGTTCCTGCCGCGAGAGTGGGATCGCTGCGGTCAGCAGCGGCATTTCGGAGGCGGGGAGGCCGCCGCAGATGACCATGCCGGAGCGTTCGACGAAGCCGCGGGCCTTCATCCGGTCCTCTTCTGCCGGGAGCGACAGGAGGTCGGACATGGTGTGGGAGATCATGACCTGCCCGACGCCGACTGAGCGGTTGAGGCGGGTCAGGGCGTCCACCCGGTCCACCATGCCCTTGCCGGCGCGCAGTGCCCGCCAGAGCTCGTCGAGGACGACGAAGTAGTTCCGGCGCGGTTCCAGTCCGGCGTCGGCGAGGGCGTTGGCGACGTTGACGGTGCCGAAGCCGTAGGACCAGCAGGCCAGCAGCACTGCGGCCTGCAGGTCCGTTTCGGTCTCGTCGATGCTGGAGACATCGAAGACGACGGCCCGGTCACGCCGCATCGGGTTCGTGGTGTGCCGGGAGAAGATTTCCCCGAGTTTGCCGCCGCCGGTCAGGCCGAGCAGGGTCGCTTCCAGTGCCCGGGTTTCCTGCAGGTAGACGGTCATGTCCCCGCGGTCAAGCGCGACCTGGCGCAGCTCGTCCGGGGCGGCGATGATGACGTCGAGAAGATCCTTCAGGACCGGAACACCGTAGAAGGAGTCATCGAGGACGCGCAGGGCGCGGTCCAGGATGGTCTGTTCCTGATCCGTGGGCGGGTTGTTCCGGCTGATCGTGATGAGGGAAACTACCATGTTCAGGCGCCGGCCGTGGGCATCGGCCCGGACCCGGACGGCCGCTTCATGGTGACCGCGCTCCTCGAGGAGCCCGGCGACCTCAATGGCCTGTCCCGGATCGAGGATGTTCAGGTAGCCCCGTCCGCGGCCGAGTTCGATGACCTGCCCGCCAATGGCGCTAATGGCGTCCACGTGTTCGCCCTTCAAGTCCCCGAGGACGAGGGGGTGGACGCCCTGGCCGGAGAGGCCCAGCATCATGCGGCGCACGAGCGTGGACTTCCCCAGACCGGGCTTGCCGAGGATGAACGCGGAGGGGTTGGAAATCAGGTGGGCGCGCTGGAACCAGCTGATCGGATCACAGCAGACCGTGGCCTGTGTTTCCTCGTGCCGGCCCAGCGGGACACCGACCATGGGCGAGGACGTACCCGAGGAAAATGGCCACAGCCCGCAGACCTGCACTGTGGTCCCGCGGTATTCACGCACCGCCGGGACCAGGGCCGCAGCCCCTCCCCCGCGCCCGCCCCAGCCGCGGGACCCGGGAACACGCAACCGGGCCGGACGACCATTGGCCGTGCGGCGCTCCCGGGCTTCGGATTCCACACCGTCAAGGAGCGGATTCTTCTTCTTCCGTCGAAAGAGCTTCTGCATTACAGGGCCTCTCTGATTTCGGTGGGCAGCAGGATGTGTTTGGGCAGGACGAGTCCGAGCGGCAGGGACGCGGCGAAGGCGGTGTCCTGGGAGCCGTAGGCCCGGCGCAGCAGCACCCGGGCGGTGCCGGAGGTTTGTTCCACGGCGGCGACAGCATCGGGGAGCCGGGCGGGGTCGGTGACGGTTGCGGTGACGACCATGCCGAAGTTCACCAGCCCGGCCCCCTGGGCTTCTTCCTGGGCGGTTTGGGCGGCGGAGCGGGCATCGACCAGGGCACGGGCGGACGGGCGGCCCCCGGAGGTGATGCGGACGTTGGCGTTGTTCTGGTCCCGTTCGACGACGGCTGCGGCCCGGGCCGAATCCATCGGGCGGTAGAGCAGGGAAACGCGTTTGCGGTCGATGTCCCCGTGCGGGGCCAGCAGCCGGGAGAGAACGGAGGAATTGACCGACCCGCGCGGGGCGCCGGTCATGGTCCAGGAGGCAGAGAACGCGCCGTCGTGCCGGTAGTCGTCCCAGCTCGCCTGCGTCGCAGAGGGTCCGACCTCACCCCAGGTGAGGGCGACCGGGGATCCGGCGGCGTGGGCTTCATCAATGATCAATGCCGCGGGCGGGTCGTAGGCGATCCGGACGACCTCGCAGAGTTCCTGCGCGGACATCGGCCGGGCGATGCCGGCGCCGGTGGCCTGCAGCCGGGCACCAAGTCCCGGGATGCGGGAGGCCAGGTCCCGGGCGACGTCTTCGGGTTCGCGCTTCCGGGATCCGGAGCGCAGTGCTGCGGTGAAGGTCAGGGACACCCAGGCCCGGACGGTGGCCGAGCCTTCCGGGTACGTGCGGACAACCTCGCGGAGGATTGCCTTCGCGGCCTCCGGGGCGTCGGGGTGGATGTTCATTTCAACTTCGTTGCGCAGCCGGTAGCCGGAGTCCGGGGCGGTCTCCACGGTCACGGCCGCGGCCTCCAGCCCGGCTTCATCGCCGAGTCCGGCGATCCAGCCGCCCCAGTTCGCGACCCAGGCGTCGACCTGTTCCGGATCCACCAGGGAAGCGCCGTCAGGTTCGGTGGAGAAGACCACGGTGAAGTGGTTCGTGGTGGGGACGTGAAGCATGGCGAACGGGCGGTTGTAGGAGTCGTTGAACTCATACAGCCGGGACTTCGCGGCCAGCCCGGGCAGCTGGAACATGCCCCACCCGGTGACCCCGAGCGGGCCGGAACGGTAGAGGTTGGTCCCGCCGGAACGGGCGAGCCGGAAGTTCATCCGGGTCGCGAACCGGTCCACGACGGACTGCCCATGTTTGTCCCTGACCGTCAGCAGCAGCACGAGCAAGCCCGCGACGGCCAGGACGGTCAGGCCCGGCAGCAGGCCAAGAAACGCGAAGGTGATGATGCCGGCCAACAGACCGGTCATGACAATGCCGGTGCCGATCGCGCCCAGGCTTCCCAGCCCCGCCGAACGGGGAACCCGCCAGTTGCCGTAGGACGGTTCCTTGTACTCGGTATTAATTGCTGCCACTGGGGCCCTCCATCGATCCTGATTGGCCGGTTGAATCCTGCGCGGTTTGTTGTGCGGCCGACGCGGCCTTTGACGCTGCTTGTGCTCCTGCGGCGACGGCGATTCCGGCCGGGCCGGCGGCTTTACCGGCGGAACCTGCGCCGGCTCTTGCGACTGAGCCGGAGGTGCCTGCCCCGGCGGTAGCGGCGCTTCCGGTGGTGCCCTTGCCGGGCGCCCCGCCGGGGCCCGTTGAGCCGGGGGTGGGTTTGCCGTTGCCGCCGTTACTGCCGCCAGCGCCCTTGCTGCCCTGTGCGCTGGCGCTCTGGCCGGGCTGGCTGGCCGGTGTGGGCGATGCGTTGCCGCGTCCACTGCCCGAGCGGCCCATCGACACTGCGCCGGTAGCCATGGCCCCCACCGCCGCTCCTGCTCCCCCGCCGGAACCGGAAGCGACAGCTCCGACCATGGGGGTGACGAAGCGCATCAATGCCGGCAGGGCCAGCAGCGCGACAATCATGAGGGCGAAACCGGTAATGGATCCCAGCAGGACGTTGCCGCCCGAGGATCCCATGAGCTTGAAGGCCACGGCGTAGACGATGGCCGCGGCGGGCTTGTAGAGAATGAACGCGATGGTCCAGCCGATGGCTTTCTGGAACCACTGGCGTCCCATCTCGGTGTTGGTGAACGCCGCCGTGGTCGGCAAGATGCCGGCGAGGATGACGAGCATGCCGCCGCGGACGATCATGAGGACGATCTGCACCAGCGAGGCAATCAAACCCACCAGGCCCAGGATGATCAGGATGAAGACCCCGACGCCGGTCTGGTTCGTCATCACCAGGATGGCCATCGCGTGGGCGAAGCCCTTGCCGTCGGTTGCCCGGTCAATGATCGAGGCCGAGAACGCGTCAGCAGCTATCACCAGAATGGAAATCACCGCCAGCCCGAGCCCGGACACCAGCGTGAGGGTCAGCAGGGACCGGAGCAGGTCTTTCAACGGCGCCCCGCGCTGCTCCCAGATCATCCGGGTGCCCCCAAGGATGACCGACAGAACTGCCAAAGCCAGCGTCCAGTAGCCCAGTTCCGAATTGACGAACCCGACCACAGGACTGGCGGTGATCCCATCCTGGGATGCGAGGTTGGCCGTGGGCATGGACACCCAGAAAGTGGAGAGCGTCGTCACCATCTGGCTCATGCCCTCCATGATCGACTTCGCCAGGTTCGTTATGGCGTCGTTGACCGCTCCTGAGGCGATGTTGCCTGCCACGCACGTCATGTCCCCCAAACTGCACTCAGCCATGTCAGACGCCTGACCACAGAATGAAACCGCTCAGATCACTGAGCTGGGCGACACCATTGAATACTTGACCATCATCAGCGGCCTTCACCCTCCAGTCCCCGGCTACCCAGCGAAGCGAAAGGACCGAATGCGCCAGCGCACCGTTCGGAAGTTTGATAGCCAGATCGACGTCTGCCTCGGCCGGGCTACAGGACTTAACCAGGAAGCCGCTGATCTGAGCAGTCTCACCGCTTCCCGCCGTCGAAGTCCGCGCCTTGGCAGCCTTAATAGCCGCGTCACGTCCGGGGCCCGGCACCAGAAGTTTGTCGGCGAGCTTGAGCTCATCCTGTGTCCCGGAAGATCCAAGGGCGATCATATTGGCGGCTGCGTAGAGCGCGCCCGTGGGGGAATTCGCAAAGCAGGTGCGGAAGCCATCACCGTCCGTCACGCCCGGGCCGAATGTCTTGGGATCCGTGGGGGCCGCCATTTTGCCGACGAGCTCCCACTTGGACTTCGGCGCTGCGCCCAGAGCCCTCTCCGTGCTTGAGGGCAGCCCACAAAAACTCTTTCCCGCCGCGTCGGCTGACTTTGATGGCGCCGAGGAGGCACCGGCTGCTGATGAGGCCGGGGCGGGCTGGGCGGTGCTGTCTGCCTTAGGGAGGAAGAAGATCACGACGACGGCGGCGATCAGTGCGACGACCAGGGCGGCCGAGATGATGAATCCGGGCTTGGTGAACGGGCTGCGTTCGGGACTGCTTTGGGTGGATTCGCTCATGATGAACCTCTCCGGTAGTCGGGATTTAGACGAAGGCGCGGACGATGCCGGAGGCGCCGGTGATGATGATGCAGCCGGCCAAGACCCAGCCGAGCTTGCCGATCGACTCGCCGCCTTCGCCGCGGCGGAGCTGGATCACCATGCCGATGCCGACGATGATCACGCCCAGGACGCCGAGCACCAGGCCGATGCCGGATGCCCAGTTCAGGACAGTCAGCAGGCCTTTGGCCTGTTCCGGGACGACCGGGGTGGGGTTGGGGATAACGCTTCCGTCAAGTACAGCGAAGGGGTTCATGGTGAGACCTTTCAGTTGGTGGTGCCGGGTGTGATGTCGGTAGCCAGGGCGGCCAAGTCAGTGATGAAGTGTTGATACTCGCGGGCCGGCGGCAGGGTCCTGGAGTCTCCGTGCCGCCAGGATTCGACCCAGGGCAGGGTCCAGAGCCGGGGCGCTCCCCCGCCGACGATGGCGGCGAAGTCCCGCAAGGGTTTGGGAGTCTTCCCCGGTGCGTCCGCCAGGACGGCGAGGCCGAGCAGGTCAACCGCGGGCGCCGCGCCTGATACCCACTCGGTCAGCGCGCCCCGGGCCGCTGTCAGGCCCCGCATGTCTGCACGGCAGACCAACAACACCCGCGGTTTGGCGCCGCCCTGGAGGACAGGCCAGCAATGACCGGTGGCCCGTGCCCCGCCGATGAGGTCAGCGATGCGGCTTTCACCGGATCCCCCGTGGGCCCCGGTGACCCACAGCGCGGCCGAGCCCGCGACGGTGCGGCGGCCAAGCCGGTCTGCGGCGTCCGGTTCGACCATTCCCCTGAGCGGTTCACTGATCACGGCCGCCGGCGGCACGTGAGCTTCCGGGGCTGCCATGTCTGCGCCGTCGGCCGGAGCCGGGCGGGTGATCCAGGGGTTCAGGGACTGTTGCATGCTTGCCTCCTTTCAGAGTCCGTGGTGGGTGGTTTAGAAGCCGGCAGCGACGGCGGCCGCGGCGGCGAGCCATGCCCGCTGGGTGGCGGACTGGAGGGCTTCGTAACGGATTGGGCCGTTGACCAGGGCCGGATCGTAAGGAATCCGGACGACCGCCCGGACGAACGGGGCGAAGCCGTCCGCGATCCGCTGTGCTTCGTCTTTGGCCCGCTTCAGCGCGTCCCCGCTCATGCTGCGTTTGGCGTCGGTGGACTCGGAGACGATGACAACGGCGTTGCGGGCCAGCTCCGCGTCGTGGCCGCCCCGGGATTCCAGGGTCTGGAGCGTCAGCCGTGCGGCTTCGGCGCGGTCCTCGATGGCTGTCACCGGGACGACGAGCTGGTTGGTGTGGTCGATCATCCGCCGCCAGTTCGCGGCCCGGGCGGTGTTGCCCGAATCCATGACCACGAGCCGGTAATAGCGGGTGAGCACCTGGTGGGCGATATCGACTTCCTCGGCGGTCACTTCGTGATCGCCTTCCTCGTTTTCATCCGAGCGCAGGACATCGAACTTGTCGGCCGTCTGGTGATGTACGAACTTGGCGATTTCGGCCGCGTTCGTTGACGGGGAGAGCAGTTCAGTGGAGGCATCGATCAGGTCCAGGACGCTCCGGGCGTGGGCGCCCTTTTCCGTCCGCCAGCCGAGGGTGCCCTGGGATTCGTTGTTATCCCACGCGACCGTGGCCGCGCCGCTGTAGCGGGCGAGGATGGCCGAGAGCATCACCACGGTGGGGGTCTTATTCGCCCCGCCCTTGCGGTTCACCACCGCAATCGTCCGGGGACCGGGCCAGTGCTGGCTCACCGTGCGAACGTCCTCCCGCTCGGAGAGTTCTTCCTCCGAGGGATCCATCCGCAGTCCCAGGCGCGTCAGTGTTCCGCGCCAGCCCTGTGTAGCCGGTTCCAGCACCGGGGCGCTGACCAGAAACGAGGTTTCCTTCAGGCTGCGCCGGGTCGGCGCAGCTTCCTCAACAACGGCAGCTGTCTGCGGTTCCGGGGGGACCGTCGCGGGGGCAGGCGGCCAAGGTCGGGCGTCCACCGATGCTGCAGTGGCAGTGGCAGTGGCAGTGGCAGGAGCGGCCGCGGGCTCCGGTGCGGGTGCGGGGACGGTACCAATGACGGCCGGCGCTACGCTCGCGGGTGTGGTCTCAGGGGCTTCTGCCCGGCGGCGGGCCGGAGCGGGCTCGTAGGAGACGGACTCGAACTTGTTGTCCGGGTGGACGATGAGCTCACCGTGGCCTTCGGGGTCCTCGATCCGGACCCGCACGGGGCGCTGGAGGGTCCGTGCTTCGCCCACGATGAGGGCCAGGGCATTGTTGCGCAGTTCCTGCACGGAGTCTCCGGCAGGGACGATGCGGGAATTGCCCGCGACGATGACCTCGGCGGTGCCGTTGTCCCGGACAATGGCCCGGATGTTGGGAAAGGCCATGACCTCGGTTGGTGTAGTGCCCATGAGCTTCTTCCTTACGTGTGTGAGATTCAGAGGTGCGGCGCTTAGGACGAGGGCGGGGTGAGCCGGTTGACCTTCCACGGGGCGTCCTTGCCGGTGCGGAGCAGCTGCACCGTGTAGGTCCCGGCGTTGGTGGGGACCGCTGCCAAGACGCCGAAGCCGTTGGCTTCATCGACGCTCAGGGTGGCCGGGCCGGTGACGCGGGATGCGGGGATGTTGGCCGGGTCCACTGCCGAGTAGTCGGCGGTGGCCTGCGGGGTCAGCCACCGGGCCAGGTCATTGGCCCACTGCTTGTCCTCCACCGTGGGGCGGGCGAAGTCCGTCATAGCGTTCTCTGCGACGTCCATGGCCTCGTCCTTGCTGGCCTGATCCCAGGTAATGCCGATGGTGGCGGGGATAGTGCCGCCCGGTGCCTGGGGTCCACTGTTGGCGCTCAGGGAGACCGGCGCGGATGAGGTGGAGCGGGCGGCCGCTGACGCCGACGGCGCTGCAGTGGTGTTGCCTGCCGGTGCGCACGAAACGCAGAGCAGCGCCACACCGATCAAGGTCACGGGCTTTTTCACTTCTTCTCCTCTTGGGTGGGCAGGTACAGGAAAGCGGAGGGGACGGTGTTGGCCACTGTCCGGGTGTAGTAGCTGTGGTCCGCCGGGGCCGGGTTGCCGTTGTAGCCCTCTTCGACGTAGGTGCCGTTGTCCTTTACTTCTTTGACCACCGCGACGTGGCCGAAGTTCGGGTCCGCTCCCCCGGCACCGGGGCCGTACCAAACGACGGCGCCGACCCGGGGGGTGCTGCCGGTTGGCCAGCCCTTGGCGTCCCAGCCGGCCCTCCACGTCACCGCGGAACCCAGCTGCTGCCCGTCCGGGCGGAACGTGCTGTTGAGGTATTTGAACGGTGCACTGGTTGAGCCCATCTGCTGGTTTACGCGCCACAGGGCGAAGTCCACGCACTCGCGGTAGTACATGCCCAGCGGCGAGGTGCTGGCTGTGTTCGCTCCGGCCTGCGACCAGGTCGGGGAGTTCTTCCACGGGTAGTCATCCCCCGCGCCGGACTGTCCCGGGATGGCGCAGTCGCTGCCTTGCAGGGAGAACTTCGAGTTCGAGAGCGCCTGGACGAGTTTGACGGCTTCGGGCCAGTACTTCTGGTAGTGGTACGGGTCGGCGTTGCGCTGGACCTTGTTACCGGCAAGGGTCGGTTCCAACAGCTCCCAGCCGGGAACGGCCTGCAGGGCCTTGATGAAGTTCGTTGCGCTCCTGGTGGGGTCCATGCGGTCTGCGTAGGAGCCCCACGCGCCGTTGTCGCGCTGCTGGAACAACCCGCGGGAGTCCGGACCGGCACCGTCGCCGGTATCCAGCACCCGCAGACCCGACTCCCCCAGGGCCACCATCACGCTGATCATCTGGCCCTTGGCCGATAGGTGCAGTGTCTTGCCGGCACCCATGATGGCGGCGGCGTTCTTGAGCTGTTCTTGGGTATATCCGTCGACCTTGGTGTTGCCGTCGATGACGACGGAAACAGCCGGGCCGCAGTCAGCCACAGCAGGTTTCGCGGGGGCCAGCAGCAGGAGCATGGAGAAGAGCAGCCCGAGCATCATCCCGGGTGCCGCGGCGGCGGCTCCGGTGCTGAGCCTCTTGGACGGCTTCACGGCTTCTCCCTGTGCTTCTGTGCTGTGTTGCCAGCGGTCATGTCTCGTAGGTGGGCCCCGGCTAAACTCGGTGCAGAAGATACGATGGATTCAACCAAGATTTGATCTATCGAGGATAGTTTAATTATTGGTTCAACCCTAGCAGGTATTGATCGCCCGTGCTTGTCTATGCCCTTTGTCTAAGGAGTGTCCGTGCCTGTCTCAGCCGCCGAATTTAGGGAGTGGTTGGAGGGGAGCGCCGTCAGCCCGTCACCTACCGCGTTGAGCACGCTGACCGGTATAAATCGGGGCACCCTGAACAATCAGCTCAGGCGTGGAAATGTTGCGGAGTCCACGGTGATTGCCGTTGCAAGGGCTACGGGCACGAACGTCATCGATGCGCTCAGCGTTTTCAGTCCGTACCGGATCATTAGGTCCCGGCCCATAGAGCCCTCCTCGGCAGAGGTTTTGAGCCAGGTTCATCACGCCGATCTCATGGCCGAGCTGCAGTTCCGTACCTCTCAGAGGCACTTTCCCCGTGAGATGCGCAAGGGAATCGACCTCATTGCCTTCCCTCATGACGGCTCTGTTCGGGCCTGGATCGATGCCATCGACCCGGGGGACATCCGTCAGAGGATGTCCGAGGAAACGGGCATGGCACTTACCTATATCGCCACACAGCTCACTGAAAATAAGTTGAATCCTCACTTGGCGATTGCTGCGTCCCGGGCCGGTGGGGGCTCGTACGCGTCCGGCTTTGTGGTGACTGAATTGATTACGCCGGCCGAGGGAGGGTGGCAGATCCGGGCGCGCGAGGACGAACTACTTGAAGTTTCCGATGATGTCTTAGTGGACGCCATTTCCGCCCGCATTCACCTCCTGCAGAGGCGTGTGAGGCAACGCAAGGAGGCCCGCGAATACGCGGAGAAGATGACGGAACTTCTGGGATGAACCCGCTCACCGTCGTCCCGGTAAGCCTGATGCTCATTCTTCTCGGCAGCCTGACTTTCAAACGCGTCAATACACCGGTGCTGGGACACCAGCACGCACTGCAGGGAAAAGCCAGGAGCATCGCCCTGTCGGGCATTTTTCTGACCCTTGCTTATCTGTTGCTCCTGCCCCCGGTCTACA
Organism: Arthrobacter sp. ok909; assembly: GCF_900104405.1. Lineage (NCBI taxonomy): Bacteria > Bacillati > Actinomycetota > Actinomycetes > Micrococcales > Micrococcaceae > Arthrobacter > Arthrobacter sp. ok909. The sequence continues at coordinate 66,850 of NZ_FNJS01000023.1, forward strand.
TGGGTGTGGAGTCGCTCATGCCTCTGAGCAATGGCACCGATCTGATCTCCAAATACTTTGCCCTCGTGGCCGTCGCGTTCTTGGGCGGGCACCTCAGCGTTGCCTACGGCTCACCGCTTGCGGGCAGGTGGACTGTCGGGGCGCCAGGGGCGGCCGTGCTGGGAATCGTCGCCACGGGCCTGCTTGGGACTCTTCTGGCGACTGAAGCCCCGAACCCGTCACCGCAGCTCCTGGATTACGCTGGGCAGCCGAGCGTGCGCCTGAATACATGGCTCGTGCTGGCCTACGTCGCCTACATCGTTGCCCCCCTCATCAGCCCCGCATACAAGGACTCACGCAGGAATCCCCTTAGAGCCGGCCGGCTCGCGTCTGGGCTTATTGCGGGCGGCTTTGCCCTCTCTCTGATCCGCGCATTCACTTACCCGGTCGAACTGGGCGCCACTGGGGACGTTACCTACATGTTCATGATTGTTTCCTACATCTCCACGGCTTTCGTCGTGATAGGCCTGGCACTCTTCGCCTACGCCCGGAAAAACCGCATCCCGCAGACCGAGCTTGGCTCGCTTCTCTCGATCGACTAGAAAGGCTGCCTCATGAATCCCACGCCGAAAGACGCCCAACTAGCCGTCAATTGCGTTCTCGCCGAGGTCAACAAAGAACACGAAGCCGCCTACAGGGTCATCTTCGAGGCAGTGAAAATCTGCGTCGCCTCCGGGATGAAGCGACGGGAAGCAGCTAAATTTCTTGGCGTGCAGGCTCGACGAATCGACCGCCGAGGACAGTACTTCCGATCACTCCTCGCAACCAGGAACCTGTTCCATGGTGCCTTGAACGCCGGCGGCGGCTCATCTGCCGCTGCTGTCGAGGTCGAAGCCGTCGTTCGGCGGGCCTGGAAGCGCTAGCCTCGAAGCGGCAGCTTGATCCATATCTAAAATTTTCTGAATTTATGACATATTGGACCAATGATTGTTTCCAGCGCATCCGACATCGGCGTTTGTCCGAGCGCGCAGCGTGCAATGCAGAGTGTTTGGCTGCAGCGGCTCCCTGGACACCGACGCGACACGCCAGCGCGAGTGTCCCACTTAATTCTTATTCTTAAGACTACTGTCCAGAGCATGGCTACTTCTTCTCGCAGACGACTCCGGGGAACCGCGCGGGACAACGTGCAGCTGAACACGCTGGTCCCACAGCAGGACAAGGACTTCGTCTTTGACCTCGCAAAACGCATGGGTATGTCCACAGGTGAGGCGATGGAGCTCTTCATCGCGCACCTTCGAACTGAAGTAGACCGAGACGGCCTGCCTTCCTGGTTCAACTGCCGCAACGTCCCAGAGGCTTTGCCTATCGCTAAGGCCAGTTAAAGACTGAAGGCCCGCTTTCGCGGGCCTTCAAAAAGTATGACGTTCAGATCCGAAATCTTGGCGGACGACGATCTGAACTTTTCACAAGCTCCCCGTGAGGGGCGCTCCATTTGCTATACCCCGAAGGGACTAGCTGTTGTCTATGGTACCTGTAGCGGTCGTGTCGTCAACATCTGACGCACCGCAGACGGCGGGTCAGCTCACGCCCGATATTGCATGGGCCCTCGCCCCATTGATCGCTGGCGCACCGACTTACCGGTTGGGACGGTGGATTGGCGGCCGCTTCCAGTACCCGCGGCCGCAGAACCCGCCCCGGATCACTGCGGCGTTGCCGACACGGCCGGCGGCTGTCGTCATCCACGGTGCAGACGGTTCTGTGGCTACGCTCTGCCTTGACCTGGACACCTCCAAAGCGCTGAAGGGCGTCGTCGATGACGACGCGCAACGCCTCGGGACACTCTTGGAGAGCTGTGGTATTCGCTACGTCGCGGACCACTCCCCCAGCGGCGGACGCCATCTCTACATCCCGCTCGCGGAACGTATGAGCGGCCCTGAAGCCCGGGAGCTCGTCGAAGCCATGACCCTCATGGCTCCGAGTCTCGATCCCAGTCCGCACCAGAACGTCACCGACGGCTGTATCCGGGTTCCTGGTTCCGCGCATAAATCCGGTGGCCATCAGATCCTGACCACTCCCCTGACGACTGCCTACGACGTTCTGCGCCGCCGTAATCCCGCCAGCGCTGTCGCCGCGCTCCGGCTGGCTCTGGCGCCGGAGATGAGACGCGCCGGCGAGCTCAAAGACCGCACCGCGAAGATGATGGCCGCCGCGGCGAAGGCGCACGGTGTTTCCCCCGCTCCCTTCGCCGGGAGCCAGTCCCCGTTGCGTGTGCTGGCCCGTACCGGGCTGTACGACACGGCCAAATACGCCAGCCCGTCAGAGGCCCGGATGGCGGTCCTGAACCACTTCGCCGCCTGTGGCTGGACCCTGGAACAGGTCCGCCTCGAGCTTGGCGGCCAGTTCCCCGGCCTCGCAGCCCTCTACACCACCACTGACCGGCAGGAACGCCTCATCGACACAGAGTGGGCCAAGGCCTGCCGCTGGATCCAAAAACGGAGACCCGGGGGCACAGGCATTAGGACTACCCGTATTAACGACACAAGCCCTCCAAAACCCACAGGGGGGGCTAACAGAACCAGCAGCAAAGCTGTTGTGCACCAGCTCGTGAACGATCTTGAGAATGTCCTTTATGCGGTGCTGGACCACAGACTGAAGGAACGCGGACGCGAGGGCTTGAGTCTGCGCCTGTTGCTCCGGGCCGTACTTGGTTACATGCGGACCATGGAGACCGATTTGCTGGATGTCGGGTGCCGTACCTTTGCGACTGCACTGGGCAAACACCATGGCACTATCTCAAGACTCCTACCGGTGCTCCAGCAAGCCTCCGACGGCATCCTGACCAAAATTGCTGATGCCCGTGGCCGCAACGCCGACACCTACGTGATCCAACTCCCACAGCACTTTGAACAACTCGCACGGGAACTCTCCTGGCGAAGCGGAAAAATCCATGGCATCCGCCCCGTATTCCGTGCCCTGGGCGACGTTGCCGCCCTCGTCTACGAATCCATCGAACGCGGACGCCTCTCCCCCACCACAGCAGCCATCGTCCGGTCCACAGGACTCAGCCGTACAGCCGTCGAAACGGCGTTGGGCGCCATGAGCAGCTACAACATGATCGAACGCCGGCACGGGCAATGGACCATTACCACCGGAACCAGCCTGACAGCGCTGGCCCGCCGACTCGGGGCCCTTGACGACGCAGCAGAGCAGATTCGCCGCCATCGCATGCAACGCGCAGCTTGGCACGCCTGGCTAGACAGGAACCTAGTACCTGACCTTGCGGAACACGAAGTGGAAGACCCCGAATCGAACCTCTACTGGATCCCTCCCTCTGAAAACGAACTGGACTTGGTCGGGACGCTGTGGAGGGTGGCATAACGCCTTGGCGCGAGCAGACGCCGGGCACCCGGCAAACAAAGTCAGCACGTATGCACTTGCTTCACCGGTTTCACAAGTGAAAAAAGCGAAGCAATGGAACCCGGCAAACAAAGTCAGCACGTATGCACTTGCTTCACCGGTTTCACAAGTGAAAAAAGCGAAGACACGGAATCCAGCTTCACAAGTAAAGCAAGCTCTGCTGGCTACGCTTGGATCACTTTGGAAGGGGATTTGATGAAGCACGATCTGGACCGCGGTGCCCTAAGCCGCGTTATCGCGGTAATCAACGGCAAAGGCGGGGTCTTTAAGACCAGCCTGGTGGCCAACGTAGGTGGACTCCTCGCCGAGGACGGATCGCGTGTGCTCCTCGTCGATCTCGACCCTCAAGGAAACCTCGCCGAGGACCTCGGTTACGCCGAACAGGGTGACGGCGGTAGAAGTCTGGCGGCTTCGCTATGTTTCGGGGGAGAACCTGACCTGCTGACCGGCGTTCGTGCCAATCTCGATGTCATTGCCGGCGGCCCCCATCTCGACGATGCCGCGGCATTCCTTGGAGCCAAAGCCCAGAAGGATCGTGACGCTGCGCAGCTGGCCCTGGCCAAGCTGCTGGCCGGCGTCGCGGGGGAGTACGATCTGGTCTTGTTGGATTGCCCGCCCGGAAATGAGCCCCTGCAGGCTGCCGCGGTCGCTGCCGCCCGCTACGCACTGGTACCGCTGAAGACGGACATGTCCAGCCGTAAGGGTGTCGCAGCCGTCGCAGCACGCATGGACAGCGTCGTCGGCCTCAATCCCTCCCTGGACCTACTCGGCGTCGTTCTGGTTGGTACCGGTACGAATTCCAAGCAGGTACACAAGGTCACCCGCGACCACCTCACCGCCGATTTTGGTACAGACGAAGTGTTGTTCCCGATGAGCATCCGTCACGCGGAGGCCACGGCCCAGGCGTGCCGTGAGCGTGGATTGCTGGCCCACGAGCTCGAGCGGGAGCTCAGCAAGGGGCCGAAATGGTGGGAGGTCCTCCGCGGTGAAGCGAAGGCCGGCAATGCCGGGCCAAAGTCGGCTTCCAGCGTGGCCGAAGACCTTCACGCAGTCGCGATGGAAGTGACCCGCCGCATCGCGGTCGCTGAATCCCAGGAGGTCAACGCGTGAGCGCCGAACCGACACCCAGCCGACCCGCACTTGGATTGCCCCCGCGGCGCACTGCAGCACCGGCCGCCGAGGCGCCGCTGGCACGGATGCTCCCCGGACACCGGCCGGAGACACCAAAGAAGGCAGAACCCAAAGAAGCCGAAACAGCGAATATGACGGTCAGTATCCCCGCCGCGCTGCGCAACCGGGCGCGGGCCGCGTACCGCGCGACCAGCTACGCCGAAGGCGATAACACCTGGAGTCACTTCGTGACGAAGGCGATCGAAGCAGAAACCGCCCGCCGCGAAGCCGAACACAACGAGGGCGAGATGTACCCATCCTGGGGTGAGAATCTTCCCGGAGGCCGACGGCTCAAGGACAGCTGAAAAGCACGGTCGGGTCATCGTCCGAGGCTGGGCGGGTTCAATTGGTTTAGCCTTCGCAGTCCGTGCAGTAAGCGTGGGCGCCTTCTGTCGGGCGATCTGGGAACGGTGCTGGACGAGGAAGCACGAGTAGCAGGTGAACCCGTCATCGGCCTGGGGGAGGAGCTGAACGATCAACTCTTCGGGATTAACTCACCGCCCGGGATGCCGGGCCCGTCCAGATTGGCCGCCTCATCGAGTTCCTAGACGACGCTGCGGGCGTCCGGTGCATTCGCGGAAGGTAGTGCCTCTGGAACGACCACTCACGTCAAACTTTTTTTGACGAAGAACCTACGCATGTGTAGTGTTCAGGTTAATGCCAAGGCCCCAAAAGCCTTGGAAGCAAGCTGGGCCTCCCGCCGGACGACGGGGACCCGGCTTGTCGCTTTTAAGAGGTCAGACAATTTCCAACTTGTGGGCCAGAGCCCGAACATAGGTGTCGTCGCCCTTGACGAGATGTTCGCCCACGGCGCCAGCCAAGGCGTCGGCAAGCCATAAGAGCGGCTCTGTAGTAGTACCGTCGTGGCGGACGACGGGCGGATGGGGGAGACTAAGCCGCACGCACAGGTTCGTCCACGCCACTAGGTCGCGAGTGTCTTGATGCTTTGTGCGTTGGTCCAGAATTATCTCGCCGTACGGCCTCCCGCCCATGTCTGCAAACATGTGCGCTAGACAAGCGTCTCTGGCTTTTTCACTACGTTTCGAATCGTCAAAGTAGCTCAAGTAGACGCGGCAGTGATGGGTCCGCTCAGCCAGAATCTCGACCACTCTTGAGCGGACGGCCGCGCCGTCTTTGTTCCAATGCAGCCGTTTCGCACCCCTTGGCAAGGCCTTCTGCAAATCTTGGAGGACTTCTTCTTCGATGGTTTTGTCTAGTACGGCAACCCCAACGAGGCACAACCCTGCTGCCACGTGGGCGCTCTCATCAACATAGGCTTTCAGCACCACATGAGTATTCCAGACGGTGCCGATCTTTTCTTCGGTGACTGTGTCAACGTGATTGGAGTCCACCCGGCCTGATCAATACCCACCAAAGCGATTCAGCTTTGGTTCGGTCCTCGCGCGTAGGCTCGACTCATGCCTTCCTATAACGGACAACCTCCGGACAGCGAGATTCCGTCTGGCCGCGAAACCACGGAATTGATCACTCCTTTGAGATCTAGCACGCAACCACCCTGGTGGAAACGCTGGTCGAAAGCGCTGAGGTGGAAACGACATGGATCAGCGATCATCGCTGCTCTCGCCGCTATCACCGGCAGCCTTGTCGGCGCGTTAATCGCGGGAAACTATGCCTCGAATGCCGTTCAAACACAGATCCAAGCGCAAGCCGCCAAAGACAAAACAGCGAAAGAAGGAGACGTCTACAGCAGGTTCCTGGTCGCCGTAGAACAATACCGATCCGTGCACGACCTTCCACCTGGTGTTCCGCCTCGCGACCAGGCGGATGAATCCCTCCAGCGGGCCGATGTGGATCTTTATCTATACGGGTCGGACGACATCCTGAAAGCTGGCGTAGATCTGGAAAATATCCTTGAATGGCGAACCAACCCGAAAAGTCCTACTGAAAGACTGGACGGTGCGGCGTACTCAAAGGCATACGCCCACTTCGTTGATGTCTTCAAGCAAGATCTCCACCGTCAAGGCTAGACCCGATTGTTCCCGCACTCTATCGGGTCGGATCTCTCTTGCCCGCCAGGCGATCTCATAAACGATCCATTAATGAGACAGGCGGGCGTGCTCGCCCGGTGCTTCAGGCGTGTGAATCGCAGCGCTAATCACAGAGACGGACTGAGCGGCAGGCGGCGTGCCGGCTGTCTCGACGTCGACGTAGTTTCGGGTGCGGGTCCTGTGACCGCGCGTACTCGGCGCCTTGACGCGCTGCCGGCCAACTCAATAACGGCAGTTTGCGGGCGCTTCCGTGAGCCTAGATGAGATCAGTGATCTGCACGTCCCTGGGGCTACGAGTCGTACCGCCGGTTTCCAGGTTGACCACGGTGAAGCCTTGATCCCGCAGTTTAGCCACGACGGCATAGGTGGCCAGCTGGTGAACCCCCGTCCAACCGTCCTCCCAACCATTTGGGGCCGGCCTTTCCAATGTGGAGTCTTCACGACGCCAGGCGTTTAGGACCCGAACTCTCTTGTTTGCGCTCGGAGGAAACTGGGCTTGGGCGGACTTCAGAATCTCGTCGTTTGATGACATGGGATAACGGTAGGCGCTGCATGTCGATAAACATACGTTTCGCCACGCCCAGTCCAGACCGTTCAGCGTTCACACTTGAGGCGTTGCCGGCGCGACAAGGTCCGTCGCCCTCTCGAAATGTCGTCCAACAACAAGCAGTCTCACAACATCGAATTGTTCGGGATTACGCGAAGATGGGGTGAGCCGAAAGTGCACATGCTTGAGCAACCGTGGAGCCACCGCCGTTACCTCAACCCGGCCGGTGAATCGAGGCTTAGCGGACCGCCCTACCCCGGACACAGCAAGAGACTGGCCGGCCGCATCGGCTGACCAGTCTCTTGGGGACTGCTAGAGCGGCCGGATGTTCTCAGCCTGAGGGCCCTTGGGGCCCTGGGTGATGTCGAACTGAACCTTCTGGTTCTCTTCGAGCGAGCGGTAACCGCTGGATGCGATTGCCGAATAGTGTGCGAACACGTCAGCGCTTCCGTCCTCGGGGGCAATGAAACCGAAGCCCTTTTCGGAGTTGAACCACTTGACAGTACCTGTTGCCATGCTTGATTTCCTTCACGGGTCGCTGGGCGGTTCCGCTGCTCGGAATACCGTCCCCGCCACTCACATGACGAGCCTATGTGCGATCGTTTGCAGGGGCAACAGTTGGACTCAAAGCGGAAGTCGCCGAGGCAGCCTGGCATAAACTGGGGGTCTGAAGAGCCGAAATTCCCATACATGGCCGCTCGAAGAACATATTGTGGAAGGGGTCGGGAGTGGACGTAGTATTGCAGCGTATTCCGGACCGAGTGAAATTCGGGATGCCCTGTTCTCCGCCTCCCTGCTGCTCAATATGCTCGATCCTGATACTCAGGGTGCCAGCAATCGGTTGATTCACCTTTGGAGCGGAACCGCTGAAGGCATCGATAAACAGGTAACAGATCCTTTCTACCGGGCAGTAAGCTTGTTAAATGCAACGCACCATTACAATCCTTGAAGATGACCTCGACGGCTCCGAGGGAAGTGAAACGGTTTCGTTCGCCCTGGACGGCATTGAATACGCGATTGACCTCAATGAGGCTCACGCGAACGAACTGCGTGAAGCCCTGAGCCGCTTCACCCAGGCTGCCCGTAAAACGGGGGGACGGGCCCGCACCACCCGACCCAGTGCCTCCAACGCCAGTGAAATCCGGAAGTGGGCGCTCAGCCAAGGCCTTCAGGTCAACAGCCGCGGCCGCATTCAGGCTGACATCGTAGAGAAGTACCACGCAGCTAAGCGCTAGGAGCGCAACATGGCAACGTGTCCGAGGTGTCAGCGGAACCTGCCAGGGATCGCATATGGCTGGTGATTTCCACTAGCTGACTCGGCTCTATTGAGCGCAGGGCAGCGAAAGCGGCCCTGCAGAAAAAGAAACGGGGCAGGAACTCATTCAGGTTCCGCCCTGATTATTTTGTTTTCTCTCGCTCATCCACCCCTGCCAGGCACAATATTTGAACCTATCCATCAGAGAGCAACAGCGCTCGTATTACGTCCGTGTAGTGGTTGAAGAACTGCCGACCCATGCGCGCGGTCTTGCGATCATCTGGATGGCGTAAGTCGTCAGCCGGGTGATTCCGGCAAGAACCAGAAGAATCCCCACTGCAGTCAGCTACCCGATAAACATCAGCAGTGCCACGACTAGTGTTCCGCCATAAGTCAGGGCAAAACTCCACGTGTCCGTATTAGAGGGCATTAGTGGCTACCAGGTCGGTGGCGGGGGAACGGGGTGGCAGGTGTCGGTACAGGGTGGTGCGTTTCAGTCCGGTCTTGGCGGTGATCTCCTTACATGGAGAAGCCTTTGTCGGCTCTTCGGACATCTGGTGGGGGTCATGGGGTGAGGCCGCCGGCGGCGAGGAGCATGCGGAGCCGGTAGTTCTCGCGGTTGCGGAACCCGCGCGCGAGGCGGCGGTGGAGCTCGATGATCCCGTTCACGGCTTCGGTGCCGCCGTTGGATGATCGCCCGGTGGTGAAGTAGGCCAGGAACGCGTCCTTCCATCGGCGCAAGGTGCGGCCAAGGCGGGCGATCTCGGGGATCGGGCAGGTGTGGAACGTGTCTACAACGCGTTGCGCGATTCGTCGTCCGTCGGCCAGGTTCTTCTGGTGGTAGGCGGAGCGGAGCAGCTGGGCACACTGCCACGCGACGAACACTTCGTCGTGCGCGGGGTCAGCCTCGACCGCGGCATGCAGGCGGGCGCTTTGCTTCTCGGTGAGGTTCTCTTCCCCGGCACGGAGGATGGTCTGGATCCCGTAGAGCGGGTCGCCCTTGCGTCCCCGATGCCCGAGCGTGTCCTGCTGCACCCGGCGGCGGACTTCGTCGACCGCTGCGGTGCCGAGCTTGACCACGTGGAACGCGTCGAGCACCGCGACAGCGTCCTGCAGCTTGTCGTCGATCGCGGTCTTGTAGCCAGCGAACGGGTCCAACGAGGCGATCTTGACGCCTTCCCGGAACGCGTCGCCACGCTCGTCGAGCCAGACCTTGTAGACGGCCCCGGACCGGCCGGGCACGAGATCCAGCAGCCTGGCCCGCGTTCTCCCTTCGCGTCGCGGGTGAGGTCGACCATCCCGGTCAGCTCCTTCGGCCCCCGCTTTCGCGGGTCGACGTGATGCCAGACATGCTCGTCCACCCCGAGTGTCGTGACGTTCTCGAACCGGGACTCGTCGGCGGCGAGCCGCACCAGCTCGGGTTCGATCGCACGCCACACCGTCTTCCACGACGTGCCCAGCTGCCGGGCGAGGCCGTGCACGGTCGCGTGTTCGCGACGCAACTGACCGACCGCCCACGCGGTTGTGCGCTGCGTGATCGAACCCCGCGCAGCGACCATCGATGGGAGCTGCTCCACGAACGTCTTCTTGCTGCACGCATCGTCGGTGCACCGCCAGACCCGTTGCCGCCACACGATCCGCACCCGCGTCACGCTGGGCACGTCGTGCAGGACCCGTCGGCGTCGTCCGCGGCCCACGGCGATCACGCCGCACGCCGGGCATTCGGTCGGGGCGGCCGGGCTGGATACCGTCACGACTAGCACGTCCTCACGGCGGTCGACATGCTCGACATGAACACCATCGAGACCAACAAGCAGGTCACAACGGGAACACGGGGCGGTGGCAGAGCGCGCGTCAGCGCACCCCGAAGTAGGGTGAAGCACGTCGAGGTCCTCGGTCGGAATCAGGGAGTTAGCACTACTGATCCTCGGGGACCTCGACCTCTACCAGCCCAGCATCACCCGGCGAGCCCTACACGCCACCGAATGTCCGACGAGCCATCAATGGCCTCGTCTACATCCCGTACGCCGACGACTCTCAATGGCGGGAAGTGTTGCGCCGCGAGCTCAAGCAGGCCGGATTCGCTACAGACTGATTGAGTCGCCGACACGGCCTCGCCATGTGGCCCGGCGTTCGGCTCGGAGGTGATGAGCTCCTTTTCCATGTCAAGCAGCGTTGACCCAGTCGATCACGTCACCGTGCGGGTGGCGATGCCTTGATCGTGGCTGCGCGGGCGACCGCAGATCAGTGGTATCCGCGTCACATCGCGGCGGGTCGCGGGACTGGGACCGATTCCCCCAGGCCGGCGTAGAGGTAGCGGTCGCCGAACGCCTCGCTCAGTGCCAGGAAGGCAGGTTCACCCGTGCAGTGTCCCGGGGCGATGGTCTGCACGTGCCAATTGTCGCGAAGTGCGTGCGCGACGCGACGCACCTCGGGCGCGTCGGCGAGGACGAGATGGAGGCCGCCGACGATGCAGTAGACACGGTCGTCGATCGCGGCAGCGGCCTCCAGGATCCGCTCGATCCCCGGGTGGGAGCATCCCACCACGAGCACTAGTCCCTGCGAAGTCGACAGCGCGAGGGTGATCTCGCGCAGCTCACGCGTTCCCGGCACCTCCGAGACGACGGGGATCAGCCACGCGTTGCTCCCTAATGGGGTCAATTCCTCGACCCAGCTGAATCGTGCGCCGGGCCACGGCGTGCCGTGGTGGATGACGTCGGGAGGTTCGCCGTCGTAGTACTGCATGGACCTTGGCAGCGACGGACGGCGCGGATAAAAGTGGCCGGGCAGGCGCGAGCCGAACACGCCGTACAACTCGGCCGGGGCGTAGACAGGGACGTCGGGGTTTATGTGTAGGAGGTGACCGAGCCCGGAGGTGTGGTCGCCGTGCCGATGCGAGACCACAACAAGGTCGATCGCGCGCAGGTCAACACCGAGGGCGTCGGCGTTGGCGGCAAGCGTCGACGAGTCGTTTCCGGTGTCGAAAAGGATCCGACGCCCCTCGAACTCGACGAGTGCGGCAAATCCCCAGTCCTTGATCAGGCCGGGTCGGTTCCCGAACGCGTCGTGGAGGACCGTGATCCGGTTGGTCGTGCCGTCCCAACGCTCCATTCCCTAACCTGACCACACCACACGGCGTACGTCCAGCGGGGCGGAGGGGTGCCGTGCCCGCGGATCCATGGGACCTCGTTCGTCAGGGCGGC
>NZ_FNJS01000009.1:0-167629 GCF_900104405.1 Arthrobacter sp. ok909
GACCAGGTCACGGAGAGCTTCCACCGGATGGACGGCAAGACCCCGGTCATCCCGCTCGTCGAGTCCGCCGTCGGCATCGAGGAAGCCAACAACATCGCGAAGGCCCAGGGTGCTTTCCGCCTGGCCTTCGGCTCCGGCGACTTCCGCCGCGACACCGGCATGGCCGCCACCCCGGAGGCCATGGCCTACCCCCGGGCCAAGCTGGTGGTGGCCAGCCGCGTGGGCAACCTGCCGGGCCCCATCGACGGCCCCACGGTCGGCACCAACCACCCGATCCTGCGCGAGCAGACCGGCATCACCGTGATGATGGGCATGACCGGCAAGCTCTGCCTGGCGATCGACCAGACCCCGGTCATCAACGAAGTCATCAGCCCTACGCCGTCCGACGTCGCCTGGGCCACGGACTTCATGGCCGACTTCGAAGCCAACGGCCGCGTCATCCGGGACGGCTCCGACCTGCCGCGCCTGGGCCGCGCCGAGAAGATCATGAAGCTCGCGGTAGCCTTTGGCGTGAAGCCGGCCCTGTAGCCGCCCCGCCGCTGAAGGAGACCCCGTGACCGATACCCGTTATCTGGTCCACGGGGTCTTTTGGGATGGGCCCGCGCCCGGATCTCTGCCCGGGGCCGGGGAGTCCGACGGCGGACGCGCAGTGCTGCGCCTGCAGCCGCTCGGCGGCGATGGTGACGGCGGGGAAGCCCCGGACGCCTTCAGCGAACTGACGCTCGACGCCGGCACCCGGCTGGGTTTCCGGATCGCCGCCGCCGGCAAGGCCTGCCTGGGGCGCCATGTGGTCCACGGGCCGGCGGACCGGGACCACGTTCCCTGCCCGTCGCAGGAACCCGCGGAGCGGGGCAGCCAGTGCCGACGGTGCTTCGTTCTGGACGACTCCCGGCTGATCCACGACTTCCACCGCGGGGGACGGGTCCCGCCGGGCCTGCGCGCCTACCTCATGCAGCCGCACTGGCTCTACATCGCCACCTTCGCCGGCGGTGCCAGCAAGGTCGGAACCGCTTCCCACCTGCGCAAATGGAACCGCCTCGCCGAGCAGGGCGCCGTCGTCGCCCGTTACGTCGCCCGCGCCGAGGACGGTCGCGTGGTACGGATCCTTGAGGACATGATCACGCGCGACGCCGGGCTGCCGCAGCAGGTCCGCTCCGCCGCGAAGGCCGCAGCGCTGGCCGGGCCGGTGGCCGCCGTCGAACTCGACGCCCTCAACCGGCGGCTGGCCGCTGAAGTCCGGGATCTGCTGTCCAGGGTCCCCGCCGACGGCTTCGGGATCGTGGACGAGCCGTGGTTGCGGCCCGGCCTGGCGGAGGGCGCCTGCCTGCCAAACGGCGCTGGCGCGCGGGCCACACGGCACCCGTACCCGCACGGGTTCGATTCGGGGGACCACGGGTTCGGGATCGCCTCCCTGAGCGGCAGTTGCGCCGTCGCCGGTCTGGCCGGAACGGACCTGGAATTCATCGTGAACCTGGGACTGCTGAAGGCAAAGACGATTCTGCTGGGGGAGTACAAGTCCGACGTCCCGGCCGTGCAGGAATCCCTGTTCTGACGCTGAAATTCCCTGGTGATGCGCAAAATACCGGACGCCCCCGTATTCCGGCGTCGCCAGGCATTTTGAGTGTCGCCGGGCATTTTGCGCGTCGCCACGAAATTTGCGGCTCGCGGCGTGCGTCGCCGGCCCCGGTAGACTGGCACGGTGCTGAATGAATTCTGGGCCACCGCGTCAACCGCCTACAAGGTGCTCGTCTTCGGCGCCATGGGACTGATTGCCCTCGGCATCGTCCTCAACGTGGTGGGCAACAGCACTGGCAACCAGGCCCTGGCCCTCGCCTCACTGCCGGTGATCGGGTTGGGGCTGATCCTCCACCTTGCCGGGCTTGTGGTCCGCGGCCAGGCGATCCGGAAGAACCTCAAGCGCTAGCGGCCGCGTTCCGCAGCACATGGCTCCGGGCATGCTCCACGGCGTCCGGGAGGGACGTGAACAGGTGCTTGTGATGCCGTAGTGAGCGGATGACTCCCACGTTGGTGACGAGCTCCAGATGCTGTGGCTGGACCCCCTTCAGGAGGACCGTGACGCCGCGCAACTCCAGTGCGGAAATCACCTCCACGAGCGCGTGGGCGCCGGTGGCATCCAGCATCCGCAGCTGGGACAGCCGGATGATGGCCACCTGGATGTCTTTGACCTGGCCGATCTCCTGCAGGACCCGCTCCGCGGCGCCGAAGAACATCGCCCCGTCCAGTCGGAAAATCGCGATGTGCTCATCCCCGGGAAGCGTCGGCCCGGGAACCGCCTCGCGCCGGACCCCACTCAGGGAAGCGAACGTCCGCAGCGTGAACACGGCAGCCGCGGCGAATCCGATCTGGATGGCCACAATGAGGTCGAAGGCGACTGTAATGAAGGCCGTGATCACGAACACGGCGGCGTCGGCCCGGGTGGACCGCAGGATCGCCGTGACCGTGTGCCGCGAGACCATGCGTGTGGCCGTGACCATGAGGATGCCTGCCAGAGCCGCCAGCGGGATCCGTCCGACCAGCCCGGCCGCCAGGTAGATGATGGCCAGCAGCACGAGCGCGTGCACCATCGCGGCGAGCCGCGTCTTCGCACCGGAGCGGACATTCACAGCGGTCCGGGCGATCGCGCCCGTCGCCGGCATACCGCCGAAGAAACCCGCGGCGATCGAGGCCAGGCCCTGGCCCGTGAGCTCGCGGTCGGGGCTGTACGCGCCGGACGGGCGGCCGTCCGGGCCCGCCATGCCGGAGGCCACCCGGGCCGAGAGCAGGGATTCGATGGCGGCCAGCGTGGCGATCGAGACGGCAGGCATCAGAAGACCGCCCAGTGCGCCCGGATCCAGGGACGGCATGGACGGCGCCGGCAGGGAGTGCGGAAGCGCGCCGATCCGGGGGATGTCCAGCGCCAGCACCTCGGCCGCCACGGTGGCGAGCAACACCGCAATTAGGCTTGCGGGCAGTGCCTTGCTGAGCTTGGGCAACAGATACATCACGGCGGCGACACCTGCCACCACAGCAAGCGTTTGCAGCACGGCCGGGACGGTAGCCTGCGACGCGCTCTCGACGGCGGCCAGGAAGGTGTTGTGGCCCGGCGTTGCCTCGGTGCCCGTGGCCAGGGGGACCTGCTGCAGGAAGATGATGGCGGCGATGCCGAGCGTGAAGCCCTCCACGACGGGCCACGGGATGAAGGCGACGGCGCGGCCCAGTCCGCTCACCCCCAGGATCATGACAATCAGTCCGGCCAGTACCGAAACCAAGGCGATGCTGCCGACGCCGTGGGCGGCGACCACCGGGGCCAAAACCACCACCATGGCGCCGGTGGGGCCGGAGACCTGGACGTTGGATCCGCCCATGACGGCCGCCACCAGCCCGGCCACCACCGCCGTGATGAGTCCGGCCTCTGCCCCAACGCCGGAACTCACCCCGAAGGCCAGGGCCAGCGGAAGCGCCACAATGCCTACCGTGATGCCGGCGAACAAGTCCGTCTTCCAGGCGGACCGCAGAAGCCCATAGTCGCCTCGTGACGGCAGGAGCCGCGCCATGCGGCCCCGGGCAGTGACGGCTGCCCGGTCCGGGCGTGAGGTCTGGGCCGCGCTCACGGCGCTGTGCTCTCGGAGCTGTCGGTGTTCCCGAGACGGCCGGGGCTGCCTAGGGGACCCGAGCTGCCGAGGTGGCCGGCGGGCAGCTCCTGCGCCAGCCGAAGCTGTTCGCTGGATCCGGCCAGGCTGTCGAGCAGGAAGACCCGGGCGATCGCCAGCAGCTCCGCGATCTTGGGATGCGCCAGCCGGTAGGTCACGGCATTTGCCGTCCGGACCGACGTCACCACCCCGTGCCGGCGCAGCGTCGCCAGGTGCTGGGACAAATGCGAGGCCTCCAGACCCGTCTCGGCGAGCAGGTAGCTCACAGGGGCTGACGTGTCCGGCGCCGCGGCCAGAAGCTCCAGGATCCGGATCCTGGCCGGGTGGGCGAGGGCCTTGAACAGGTTGGCCTTGATTTCGTACAGCGGGGTCTGCGCGGGGGTGATCATGGGCGGAAGGGGATCATGGCAGGAGAACGCTTTCTCGCATCCAGCGGCATCGGTGCCCGGCAGGCTGCGATCACGAGTGGATTGATGGATTGATGTTTTCATCATATCGTATCGGTCAAGTCCCGCCCGGCCCGAGTCGGGCGCCGCGCCCGCCTGGCCCCGGTGCACACGCCCGAGTCGGGCGCCCCTCCCGCCCGGCGCGCACCCTGTCATGAAGCCGGGGCGCCGCGGGCGTGGCGATAGGCTGGAACCATGACTATCAATCCGGATCTGCAGGGGCGCAGCTACCCTGCCGCAGAGGTGTACAACGTCGGCCGCGAGAAGATCCGCGAGTTCGCACGCGCGGTCAAGGCCACTCATCCCGCCCACTTCGACGTCGCCGCGGCCAAGGCACTGGGCCACCTCGACCTCGTCGCGCCGCCGACCTTCGCCATCATCGTCGCCCAGCGCGCCGACGCGCAGCTGATCGAGGATCCGGAATCCGGCATCGACTTCTCCCGCGTGGTCCACGCCGACCAGCGGTTCACCCACCACCGCCCGATCATCGCCGGGGACCGGCTGGTCGCCGAACTGCACGTCGACGGCGTCCGCGCCATGGGCGGCGGGGCCATGATCACCACCCGCTCGGAGATCTTCGCCCTGGGCAGCAGCGATTCCGCCGATGTCCGCGAGCCGGTCGCCACCACCACCTCGTCCATCCTGGTCCGCGGAGAGGGACAGTAGCCATGAGCATCAACATCGCAGAACTTACGGTCGGCCAGGATATCGGCAGCCGCAGCATCGCCGTCACCCGCACCGACCTCGTCAAGTACGCCGGCGCATCCGGTGACTTCAACCCGATCCACTGGAACGAGGCCTTCGCCACGGGCGTGGGCCTGCCGGGCGTGATCGCCCACGGCATGTTCACCATGGGCGCGGCCGTCCAGCTCGTCACGGACTGGGCCGGCGACCCCGCTGCCGTCGTGGACTTCCAGACCCGCTTCACCAAGCCGGTGCCGGTGGCCGACACCACGGGGACGCCGGAAGCCGGCGCCGTGATCGAGGTCAGCGGCGCCATCGGAGCGCTCGACGCCGACGCCGGCACCGCCCGCGTCGACCTCACGGTCGTCTCAGCCGGTCAGAAAGTCCTGGTCAAGGCCCAGGCCGTCGTCAGGCTGGCGTAGCCCGTGGCGCTGCTGTGACCAAGGAGACCAAAGAGGCCTTCGTCCCGGCTGCCGAGATCACGCACTGGCGGAATGCCGTGGTGGTGGCCTACGCGGCCAGCGGAATCGCGTTTTCCACGTGGGTATCCCGGCTGCCGGCCATCCGCGACGGCCTGGACCTGACTCCCGGCACCATCGGGCTGCTCCTGCTCTGCCTGACGGCGGGGTCCTTCCTGTCCGTGTCCGCCTCGGGCCTGATTGTCCTTCGGCTCGGCTCCAAGCGCACCATCCGGATCGGCAGCATCATGGTCGGATTCGGGCTGATGCTGGCAGGCTTCGGCACCTCCGTGCTCGCCAACCCGGTGGCCGTCGCCGCGGGACTGTCAATCATCGGGCTGGGCACCGCCAGCTGGAACACGGCGTCCAACGTCGAAGGCGCCGCGGTGGAACGCGCCGTCCGCCGCCACATCATGCCACGGCTCCACGGCTCCTTTAGCCTGGGGACAGTGGCCGGAGCCGGGCTGGGTGCATGGGCTGCCGGCGCCGGGATCCCGGTCTTCTGGCACCTCGCCGCGGCCGGCCTGTTGGTGGCCGGCTCCGTGACCAGCGCGGCGGCGTGGTTCCGCGCCGACATCACACCGGTGCAGGGGGAACGGCCGTTCACCGCCTCCGGGACAGATACCTTCGAAGATCCCTCCACCGGGCCCATCCCCATCGTCCGGCAGGCGGACGCGGTCCCCGAACAGCCACTGGACAACAAGCGCCAGATCGCCCAGGCCTGGCGGGACCGGCGCACCCTGCTGCTGGGCGTGCTGGTCCTGGGCCTTGCCCTCGCCGAAGGGGCAGCGGGGGACTGGGTGGCACTGGCGCTCGCGGACGGCCACGGCCAGTCCGACGCTGCCGGGGCCGCCGGATACGGACTGTTCGTCACCTTCATGACGGTGGGCCGCTTCGCCGGAACGCTCGTGCTGGACCGGTTCGGCCGCGTCCCGGTGATGCGGTGGTGCGCCGCACTGGCAGTAGCGGGCCTCGGACTGTTCGTCTTCGCCCCCGTGCCGTGGCTGGCCTACGTGGCCCTGGCCATTTGGGGGCTTGGCGCCTCACTCGGTTTCCCGGTGGGCATGTCCGCCGCCGCCGACGATCCCGGCAAGGCTGCCGCACGTGTCTCCGTCGTCTCGACGATCGGCTACGGCGCGTTCCTGTGCGGTCCGCCGCTGCTGGGGCTCCTGGCCGAACACGTGGGCATCCTGCACTCGTTGCTGGCCGTGATGGTGATGCTGATCGGCAGCTTCCTGCTCTCCCCGGTGGCGCGCAAGCTCCCCACAGCCGTTCCCGCCGCGTAGCTAGGTACAATCCACCACCGGCTTAGGCCGGCGCACGATCCCGGCTAGGCTTGGTCAGGTGACCCCGATTCTGCTCTCCGCCCTGACCACCTCCGCTGTCGGCGGCCCCGCCGGCAGCTACATCGAAGCCCGCAGCGAGGCCGAGATCATCGATGCCGTGCGGACGGCGGACGCCGCCGGCCAACCCTTGCTGATCATCGGCGGCGGTTCCAACCTGCTGGTGTCCGACGACGGGTTCCCCGGAACGGTGCTGAAGATCGCCTCGGCGGGGTTCACCGTCAACGCCGAGGACTCCTGCGGCGGCGTGGCCGTGGTTGTGCAGGCCGGCCACAACTGGGATGCCTTCGTTGACCACGCCGTGAAGCATGCCTGGTCCGGCGTCGAAGCACTCTCCGGAATTCCCGGCGCCACGGGAGCTACTCCCGTGCAGAACGTCGGAGCCTACGGAGCCGACGTCTCGCAGACGATCGCCGCGGTCCGTACGTGGGACCGGGAACGCAACGCGGTCAAGACTTTCACGAATTCCGAACTCAAGTTCGGCTACCGCGACTCCGTCCTGAAGCAGGCCACCGTCAACGGCTCGCCGCGCTATGTGGTCCTTACCGTGGAATTCCAGCTCCCGCTCGGCCGGATGAGCGCCCCGATCCGCTACGCCGAACTCGCCCGGGCGCTCGGCGTCGAGCAGGGCCAGCGGGCCTACTCCAACGACGTCCGCCGGGAAGTGCTGCGGCTCCGGGCCGCCAAGGGCATGGTGTGGGACGCGGCCGACCGGGACACGTACTCGACAGGGTCCTTTTTCACCAACCCGATCGTGTCCGAGGACGTCGCGGCACGGCTGCCGCAGGACGCCCCACGCTACCCCGGCGGTGCCGACGGGCTGACCAAGCTCTCGGCGGCGTGGCTGATCGACCAGTCCGGCTTCGCCAAGGGCTTTGGGCTGGCCCCGGACAGTGTCTCGTGCGGCCGGGCATCGCTTTCCACCAAGCACACCCTCGCCATCACGAACCGGGGCGGGGCGAGCACAGCGGACATGCTGGCCGTTGCCCGCGAGGTGCGCCGTGGAGTCGTCGAACGCTTCGGGATCGAACTGCACCCGGAACCGCTGCTGATCGGCGTCGCCCTTTAGGAAAAGCCGGTCCTTTGGCGAAGGCCACCGCACCGGGGCCGCCCGCCGCCACGCCCGGGCAAGGGACGCAGCGAGGTCGGGTCGATTTCCCTAGAGCAACTCCTGAACGTGCAGGCTGAGCCACAAGACCACTGTGTCTTCGGGGTTGTCCACATCAATTCCAAAAAGTTCCCGGAGACGCCGCAGGCGGTAGCGGAGGGTATTTTGGTGCACTGAAAGTGCCGCCGAGGTTTTGGCGGAATCGCGGGAGAAATCGAGGTAAGTGCGTAAAGTGCTCGCGTATTCGGTTCCTGATTCGGCGTCGTACTTCCTCATGCTGGCAGCGGCCGGAGACACCAGGTGGGGCGTGTTTCGGAACAGTGCGCCGAGTTCCAGCAGGGTCAGGCGACTGCGCACTTCCTGAGCGTTGGCGTAGTCGCCGGGGCTCCGGCCGGAGGCGAGCATCAGCAAGACGAGGTCCGCGTCGTGCCGGGAGCGGCTGATGTCGGCAACGGCGATGACGGTCGAGCCCGTTGACGCCCGCAGCTTGACCCGCAGTGACGCCGCTGAACGCTCGATCAGGCGGCGCGCCAAGGTCTCAATGGATCCGGGGCCCGACGTGGGCGCATCGGCGAACAACGCATAAATAGTGGTGCCGATGAGTACACACTGCGCACCTTGCCGGTGCGTTTCGCATTGGGTCGTGACAAGGTCGACGAGGCGGATCAGGGACAGCTCGTCGGACTGGCCGAGCTCCAGTTGGAAAGCCGCGACGACGAAGGGACCTGAATGCGTCAGTCCGAGCTGTTCGGCTACAAGCTGGACGTCGTCTCCGCCTTCGAGGAGCCGGCGGAGGAGCTCGGCCCGTTGTTGCCGTGCAAGATCAATGGTGCTTCGTGCCCTCAGAATGTGGAGGACTGCGATATCCGCGGCGCGCTCCAGAGCCTGCTCCGCGTCGGAATCCAGGTCCCCGTGGGCGTCGACTACCCAGATAGACCCCAGCGGTTGGTTACCGGCACGAACGGCGATGGCCAGACGGTCCATCGCCGGACGGACCCCTTCAATGCGCACGGCGCCGCGGGACCGGAACACGCTGGCGTATTGACCGGCATTCTCGGGTAGGTAGGGAACCTGGCGGCCCAGAATTCCGTTCCGCCGGTCGTCGTCGATCGGTTGGTGGGAAAGGGTGGAGTATGCGAGAACTTGTTCCTGGAGGTTTTCGATGGCGGTGGCACCACCTACCAGTGCGGCAATGGCGTTGGCCAGGGCAAACAAGTCACCTACTCCCAGCGGTGAGAGCGAGCGGTTGGCTTCCGCCGAAGCACTGAGGGCAGATTCCAGGAGCGCGTCGAGTTGCCGCCACCCCACGGCGTCGTCTGCGACCAGCAGCGCTATGCCGGCCTGGTCAGCTGTGTTCGCGAGCTCTTCGATGTCCTGAGACAGCTGCTTGAGCACGATCGCGCCGAAGCCTGCTTGTGCTGCTTCCCGGACGATGAGGGGCGTTTGCGGTTCTGCGGGGTGGAGTCCTATCCCTAGCAAGATTCCTCCCCGGAACCCTTCCAAAGGTGCGAGGGGATCGTAGAGGGTCGGGCTCGTCAGGGAGAGTCTGGGTGAATTTCCGTGTGAGCGGAGAGCCAGTCCGGAGTTCGCAAGGACTTGCAGGAGGTCAGGCAAAGCGATGCTGCCCGGAGTTTTCGGGATGGGTTCCACAAGGCGTAAATCTACTGCCCGTAGTGCTGACCCACAAGCTTGAAGACTGATGATGGTGCCCAACACCGAAGTCAGCCCGTAGGGGGCAAGCCCATAGTTGATGCATGTCACTTATTGTTGAAGCTAGTCCAACAGCACACCAGGCCGGGAAAGCGGCAGCAGCGGCAGCATCCAGGGCCGGCGTCCTGGTCGTCGACGAACATGGCCGCGACAAGCTCAGGGATGTTGAAGAGCTGCTCATCGCGATCTGGGGCATGTCTCCCCACGGAGCGCCTATTCCTTTTGACTTGCTACGGAGCATTTCGCACGCGGGCTGCAATGTTTCCGCTGCGTACAACGCGGACGGGGCCCTGTGCGGAGCCGCCGTCGGCATCGTGTCCCCCGGCGGAACGGCTACCTATTCCCTGATCGCCGGTGTCCTGCCCGGCGCGGCGGACAAAGGGGTCGGTTTCGCCCTCAAACAGCATCAGCGGGCGTGGTCGCTTGCCCGCGGAATCGAAACGATGACGTGGACCTTTGACCCGCTGGTCAGCCGGAACGCGCGTTTCAACCTCACGAAACTCGGAGCCCATGCCTTCGAGTACGCGCGCGATTTTTACGGCGAAATGCACGACGACATCAACGCCAACGATGAAAGCGACCGGCTCGTCGCCGTTTGGCCCTTGTCCTCCGAGCGCAGCATCAGGTGCAGCGAAGGTTCCGTCGAAGAACTGGAACTGCCCGAGACGGCCCTGAACAACATCCTCGAGTACGGCCCGGACTCCAGACCGGTCCTCCTCGAAATGCCGGACACCCTCTGGTGCCGTGCACCCCAAGACATCGTGGCGCTGAGGGCCGCGAATTCCGATGAAGCAGGACTGTGGCGGTTGCGGATCCGCGGAATCTTCGAATCGGCCTTCGCGTCCGGCTACAACGCTTCCGGAGTCACCCGAACCGGCTGGTACCGGCTGACAAAAACCAACCAGGCATGACCCTTACCCAACACCAGGAGTACAGAATGCGACCCAGGAATCGTTCGGTTGCCGCGCGTATCGCGCGCCAGGCCCTCGGCGCTGCCAGCCTGACCCTCACCTTCGGACTAGCGGCCTGTTCGGGAGGAGCAGTGCCGGCGGCGGATTCGAAGACTTTGTCCGCCGCCGACGTCGACCCCGCCGCAGCAGCGGCCCTGCCAGAGCGCTACAAGTCGGCCGGAGTCATCAAGGTCGCCTCGGACATTCCGTATCCGCCGATGGAGATGTTCGATGAGAACCAAAAACTCACCGGCCTGGACTACGACCTTGCCCAGGCCTTGGGCGCGAAGCTCGGGGTGCGCCTGGAACTGCAGACCCAGGCTTTCGACAGCATCATTCCGTCGCTGCAGTCGGGCAAAAACGACATCATCATGTCAGGGATGAACGACACCGCCGAGCGCCAGGCGACCCTGAACTTCGTGGACTACTTTCACGCCGGGTTCTCCATCCTCGTGCCCAAGGGCAACCCGGACCGCATCACAACCGTGATGGACCTTTGCGGCAGGAACGTAGCCGTGCAGAAGGCGACTGTGCAGGCGGAGATTCTCCGCAGCTATGACCAGCAGTGCAAGGACAAGGGATCAGAACCGGTGCGCGTCTCCGAACTTCCGCTGGAAACGGATGTCCAGACGGCCGTCCGTTCAGGAAAGGCCGCAGCTGACGTCGTCGATTCCGCCGCGGCTGCATACGCCGCCAAGACCGCCGGGAACGGCAAGATCTTCGACATCGTCAAAGACCCGGCAAACCCTGCCGGCTACAACCCGGTCTACACCGGGATCGGTGTCCTTAAGAAGGATGCGGAGCTCGGCAAGGCCTTGCTGGCAGCACTCCAAGCGATCGTCGCCGACGGCAGTTATGGCACGATCCTTGAGAAGTACGACCTCTCGGACTACCGGGTCAAGGAAACCGGCCTCAACTTGGGTACGGCCAAACCATGAAACAGGCAAGCACGCTCCCATCCCCGAAAGTAGCGGCTGAGACCGCAACCGAAACCGCAATCGTCGGCACTGCCGAGGACGATGTCATAGCTGTTCCGTTGCGCCACCCTTGGCGCTGGGTAGTCGCGGCAGCGTTGGCCCTCGGGTTTGTGGCCCTTCTTTCATCGCTGTGGTCCAACCCGAACATCGACCACTCGACCATCAAAAACTACCTGTTCCATCCCCGGATCCTCGGCGGAATAGGCCTTACCCTGGCGTTGACGGCCATTTCCATGCTCGTGTCCACGCTGCTTGGCGTGCTGCTCGCGGTCATGCGCCTGTCCAGAAATCCGGTGATGAACGCCTTCGCCTGGCTCTACGTGTGGGTCTTCCGCGGCACCCCACTGCTGATCCAAGTCGTCTTTTGGGGCTACCTGGGGCTGCTCTATTCACAGATTTCCCTGGGCCTCCCGTTCACTGACTTCACGTTTTTCTCCATGGACACCAACGTTCTGGTTCCAGCGTTCACGGCCGGGCTGCTGGCCATGACGTTGAACCAGGCAGCGTATTCAGCGGAAATAATCCGGGGAGGGATGCTTTCAGTGGACACCGGCCAGCACGAAGCCGCGTATTCGCTCGGGATGTCACCAGCCTTCGCCCTTTTCCGGGTGGTGCTGCCGCAAGCGATGCGCGTGATCATTCCGCCGATGGGCAACGAGACCATCTCGATGTTGAAAAACACCTCGCTGTTGTCAGTCATCGCGGTACTCGAGCTCTATACCGTGGCAACGCAAATCTCTTCGCAGAGCCTGCGCCAAGTGGAACTGCTCGTAGTGGTCAGCTGCTGGTACCTATTCCTGACCACCGTGCTATCCGTTCCGCAGTACTACCTGGAACGGCACTACGGCCGTGGAAACGTACGCCAGCAGACCCCCACACCCCTGGACAGGATGATCTCCACACTCCGCAAACACGGCAAGCCCCGCGCAGAATCGAAAGGACTTCAGCCATGACCGATGCCCTCGCCACCCGTGAGCATGCGGTCGGCCCCGCCGCCTCGCCGCTCCTCGTTGCCAGCAACGTCCGCAAACACTACGGCAGCGTGGAGGTGTTGAAGGGCATCTCGCTGACCGTCAACGCCGGGGAGGTCATGTGCCTTCTAGGCCCGTCCGGTTCCGGCAAGTCCACCTTCCTGCGTTGCATCAATCATTTGGAACGGATCGACGGAGGACGGATTTCCGTCGGCGGGGACCTGATCGGCTATGCCCAGCGTCAGGACCGGATTTTTGAAATGAATCCCCGTCAAGTGGCCACGCAGCGGCGGGGCATCGGCATGGTTTTTCAGCGCTTCAATCTCTTCCCGCATATGACTGCCCTGGAGAACATCTCGGTTGCGCCGGTCGGAGTGAAGAAAGTGCCCAAGCAGCAAGCTTTAAAGCGCGGAATGGACTTGCTGGAGCGGGTGGGCCTGGCACACTTGGCGAAGGCCTACCCGGCGCAGCTATCCGGGGGGCAGCAGCAACGGGTTGCCATTGCCAGGGCACTGGCCATGGACCCCCAACTCCTGCTCTTTGATGAGCCGACGAGCGCCCTGGACCCGGAACTGGTGGGCGACGTCCTCGACGTTATGCGCACACTGGCCTCCGATGGCATGACCATGATCGTTGTCACTCATGAAATTGGCTTCGCCCGTAGCGCTGCGGACAACGTCGTCTTTATGGACGGCGGCGTGGTGGTGGAATCAGGAGCGCCGGCATCCGTGCTGGACAACCCGCAAAACCCCCGGACCATCGCATTCCTCAACAGCGTTATGTAAGAAGCCCGGATGCGCTGCCAAACCAGATGTCATGTTTGGCGGCCGGGCCCGGAACGCCCTGACTGCGCCTTTCCTCGTTCCTCGTTTCTTCCCGCCCTATGAACAGTGAGCCCTAAATGAAGATCTCCCGCGCCACCGTCACCCTCATTGATGTTCCGTTGCTGGAACCCTTCGTGGTCTCCTATGCCACGTACGCCTCAATGCCGAGCGTTATCCTTACCCTCGAGACCGACGACGGTTTAATTGGGTACGGCGAGAGCGTTCCGGACGGCCACATCACAGGAGAAACCCCCACCGGGACCGTCGAAGCCCTCAAAACCGAGTTACTTCCCGCCGTGATGGGTTTGGATCCCCGAGACATCACTGCCATCCATCAGCGGCTCGACCAGGCACTCAAGGGCTGCGGAGCAGCGAAGGCATCCGTCGACATTGCGTGCTGGGACCTGGCGGGAAAAGCAGCCGGGCGCCCGATCTACGCAATGCTCGGCGGCCGGCGGCCTGAACAGCCAACCATCGCCAAGGTATTGAGCATCCTGGAACCGGAAGTCCTGGTGGCACAAGCAATCCAAGCTCGCGGGGAAGGCTACCGCCATCTCAAAATGAAGCTCGGCAGCGATGACGGGCAGGACGTCGAGCGCGTGCGAGCGGTCCGGGCAGCGATCGGCAACGACATGGCCATTCGGGTGGACGCCAACCAGGGCTGGGGCGATACCGCCACCGCACGCACCATGATCCGCGCCCTTGAACCATTCGCAATTGACTGGGTAGAGCAGCCAATCCTCGCGGACGATATCGATGGCTTCCGGCTGCTCCGCAAGGACACGAGCGCCCGCCTCATGGCCGACGAGTCCGTGGTTGACGCCAGCGACATCGCGCAGTTCGTCCGCGAGCGCTCGGTGGACATGGTCAACCTTAAATTGATGAAGAGTGGCGGCATCACACCTTGTCATCGCCTTGCGACTCAGGCCGAACTCGGCGGACTCAAAGTGCAGATCGGTTCCATGCTGGAAACAAGCGTTGCCTCCGCTGCCGGTTTCCACCTGGCACTCAGCCACCCGAACATCGTTTCCACCGAACTCTCCGGTCCCATCAAGTTCGCCAAGGAACCTGGCGACCTCCAATACATTCTCCCCAACGTCCAGATCACTGAACGGCCCGGGCTCGGAGTCGACGTGGACACGGACATTCTTGCTGAACTCACCGTGAGTGAATGCGACGTCAGCGCGTGAGCGGCGGCGCCATGAGGCGGCGCCGGTTGGCGGAAATTTGGACCCACCTGCACAACCATCCTGAACCCAGCATGCAGGAATTCGGCACGGCAGAGTATCTCGCGGGACTTCTGGAGCAAGCGGGACTTGAGGTTCGCAGGTTCGAGTCCCTCCCGGGTTTCACGGCCGACGTCGGGACGGGTCCTCCGGTGATTGGACTGCGGGCAGAAATGGACGCCCTTGTGCAAAACACGGCCGCGGGGCCGACGGCGGTCCACTCCTGCGGTCACGACGCCAACATGGCAATCGTCGCCACCGTGATGCTGGAGCTGGGAGAACTCGGGGAACTGCTGGAAGGCTCCGTGCGGGCGATCTTCCAGCCGGCCGAGGAGTTGGGCAACGGT
This sequence comes from Arthrobacter sp. ok909, assembly GCF_900104405.1. NCBI lineage: Bacteria > Bacillati > Actinomycetota > Actinomycetes > Micrococcales > Micrococcaceae > Arthrobacter > Arthrobacter sp. ok909. Next base: position 14,695 of record NZ_FNJS01000009.1, read on the forward strand.
GCCGAGCACGTGGCTGCCCTGGGCGTGAGTGATGGGCTGAGGTATCTCTTCGGCGTGCACTTACGTCCGCAAGAAGAACTCCCGGCTCCATATTTCGCGCCATCCATTTCGCACGGATCATGCCTGTTTGCGGCGGGAACCATCACGGGGTCTGACCATCACGGGGCGCGTCCACACCTCGGGGCGAACGCCGTTGAGGTTGCGCTCGAAATCTCCGAGGGGTTGGGTCGCATAAGGGTTGACCCGCAGGTTCCCAGCTCGGCAAAGATGACTATGCTCCACGCCGGTGGGGAGAACCTCAACGTCATACCGGGCAGCGGAAGCTTCGGAGTGGACCTGCGCGCCCAAACCAATGAAGTCATGTCCGCCCTCCGCGCAGGACTCGAATCGGTCTGTGCACGGGTGGCTGCGTCAACAGGGACAGTGATCGACCTCGACTTCCGGGATGCCGTACCTGCGGCCATGATCGGACCCCGCGCCGAAGCCGCCCTTGAAGCGGCAGTGGCCACGGAACTGGGCGACGATCACTTGCGGCCACGGATTGTTACATCGGGATCGGACGACTTCCATTTCTACACACTGCGAAACCCCGAAATTCAGGCAGCCATGCTCGCCGTCGGAGCGAACGTCCAGCCAGGACTTCACGACCCGGCCATGATATTCGAAGCCGAATCCATGGAACGGGCGGTTGGCGTGCTCCTTGAAGCCTGCCTTCGCCCGGAACCGCTGCTGATCGGCGTCGCCCTTTAGGAAAGGCCCTTCAGGAAAAGCCGGCCTAGCGGTCCGTACGGCGGGGGGTCACTTTGCTGAAGAGCATGAAGGTGAAGCCGGAGGCCGCGGCCCCGAGCAGGAACACCTGGCAGAAGGCCACGGACTGGACGCTGGGCCCGCTTTGCAGCACGAGTCCGGCGCACGCAAATGCCACGGCGCCGGCGAGGAGGGCCAGCGAGCCGAGCAGGAAGGCCTGGACGGTGGCCGGAAACTCCCCGGCGTAGTCGAGCTGAAGGTCCCGGCCGCGCGGGGCCACGCTTCCGGGCTTCGCGCCTTCCCGGACCCGGGCGCGCGGCTGCAGGGCCGCCGCCGTGACGAAGCTGGCCACGGAAACAGCCATGCACAACCCGGCCACCAGTTGCAGGGTGCTCATCATGGGCGAAAGCCGCGTCCCGCTGGCAATTGCGACGGCGAGTCCGGCAGCCATGCCGGCGGCGCTGGAGGCCCAGCCCAGCAGGGCCAGCTTCCGGCACAGGGGCCGCAGTTGCGGCCACACGTCACTCATAGTCATGCATCAAGGGTAATGAGGCCCGCTGTACGGCGGCTGGGAGCAACCGGGCAACAAGCCGGGCAAGCAACCCGGCAGAAAACCCGGCTAACCCGGCAGTGGACGAAGCCGTCCAGGCATTGCCCGGCCTACCATTGACACGTGACAGCAGCGACAGGCACCCGGCTTAGCCCCGGCATCATCGGCAGGCTGCGGCTGGCCGCGCAGGGTCTGCTGGGGCCAGGGTTTCAGAGCGTCCCGGACGCCGTCCGCCGAATGACGGCCATGCAGGCGCAGGATCTGCCGTCCGTTCTCTGGGCTGTCGGCCAGCGGGTGCCGGGGTCCCGTGTTGACGATGTCCGCGCCGCCCTGGACCGGGGGGAGATAGTCCGCTCCTGGCCGATGCGCGGCACCTTGCACGTGCTGGCTCCCGAGGACCTGAAGTGGATGCTGGCCATTACCTCCGGCCGGCTGATCCGCGGCCTGGCCGGGCGCCACCGGGAGCTGGAGATCACCGCCGCGGACCTTGACGCCGCCGCGGACACCGCGCTGCAGCTGGTCTCCGGAGGAGCAGCCGCCAGCCGGACGGAGCTGTTTCAGGCCTTGGAACGGGCGGGCCAGTCCACGGCCGGCCAGCGCGGCATTCATCTGCTCGGCGCCCTGTGCCAGCGGGGATTGCTGGTGCAGGGTCCGCTGGCCGGCAACCACCAGCTGATCGTGGCTTTCGACGACTGGATCACCGGGTCGCGCACCCTGGACCGGTCAGAAGGTATCGCCGAATGGTTGCTGCGTTACTTCCGCAGCCACGGCCCCGCCACGGAACGTGATTTTGCCTGGTGGTCCGGCCTTCCGCTGACGGAAACCCGGGCCGCCTTGGCACAGGTGAAGGACCAGCTCGTGGAGCTGCGGCTCGAGGAGGGGACCAGCTACTGGCTCTCGCCCGAAACGGCGGCGCTGCTCGACGACGGCGTCCCCGGGCAGCGCACCGTGCTGGCACTGCCGGGGTTTGACGAATTCCTGCTCGGCTACGCGGACCGGTCCCTCGTGCTGCCGGCCGAGCATGCGGACAGAATCGTCCCGGGCGGCAACGGCGTGTTCAAGAAGACCATTGTGGCGGGCGGCGGGGTGATCGGCACCTGGGCGGGACCGGCGGGCCGCCGGGGCGGCGACGTCGTGCCCGAACCCTTCGATGCCGTTAACGGGTTGCGGCCTGCCGCCCAAAAATCCTTTGAGCTGCAGGCCGCGAAGTACCGCAGATATCTTGGTGCCGGAACGGGTTCCTGACGAGCCCTAGAGGGTTCCGGTGGCGATGCGGAGCATGCGGCGCAGCGGCTCGGCGGCGCCCCACAGCAGCTGGTCACCGACCGTGAACGCGCTGATGTACTGCGGGCCCATCTCCATCTTGCGGATGCGTCCCACCGGAATGTTCAGGGTTCCGGACGCCGCCACAGGGGTGAGATCGGCCATCGAGGCTTCCTTGGTGTTCGGCACCACGTGGGCCCACTCGTTGTCCGCGTCCAGGAGCTTCTCGATCTCGGCGACCGAGAGGTCTTCGCGCAGCTTCAGGGTCAGGGCCTGGGAGTGCGAGCGCATGGCGCCGATCCGGATGCACAGCCCGTCCATGATGACGTGGTCTTCGGCCGAAGTGCCGAGGATTTTGTTGGTCTCCACTCCGGCCTTCCACTCCTCCTTGGACTGGCCATTGCCGAGGTCGGCGTCGATCCAGGGGATGAGGGAGCCTGCCAGCGGTACGCCGAACTGCGTGGCGTCGATGTCGGTGCGCTGGTGCGCCAGGACCTTCCGGTCGATTTCCAGGATGGCCGACGCCGGGTCGCTCAGTTCGCTGCTGACCTCCGCGTTGAGGGTGCCGAACTGGTTCAGCAGTTCACGCATGTGGCGTGCCCCGCCGCCGGAGGCTGCCTGGTACGTCATGGAGGTGCCCCACTCGACGAGGCCGTTCTTGAACAGCCCGCCGAGGCCCATGAGCATGCAGGACACGGTGCAGTTGCCGCCGATGTAGTCCTTCACACCGCCGGACAGGCCGGCGTCGATGACATCCCGGTTGATGGGGTCCAGCACGATGATGGAGTCATCATTCATGCGCAGGGTGGACGCGGCGTCGATCCAGAGGCCGTCCCAGCCCCGGCTGCGCAGCTCGCCGTGGACCTGCTTGGTGTAGTCGCCGCCTTGGGCGGTGACAATAATGGGCAGCTTCGCCAGCGTCTCGACGTCGAACGCGTCCTCAAGCTTGCCGGCCGCGCCCGCGGCAGCACCGGCAATTGCCGGGGCGGCACCGCCCGCGTTCGAGGTGGAGAAGAAGACCGGGTTGATGTTGGCGAAGTCGCCCTCGTCCTGCATACGCTGCATCAGGACGGAACCGACCATGCCACGCCAACCGACCAGGCCGACGGACGGGGTAGCTGCTGTAGTCATGGGCCCAGTTTAGACTTCACCGGCCGCAGGACGCAGTCGGTTACGTCACGCGGGCGCGGACGACGCCGGGCCGGGAGGCGGCTGGCGCTAGTCGCCGTGCGGGTCTTCCAGCAGCGCCGCTTTGCGTCGGCGCAGCGCAAAGACCGCCCCGAACGCGAAGACCTGGGTCACCACCACCAGCACGATGGCACCGGGGATCTTGTTGCCGCCCAGGATCATGGTCAGTCCCACGATCGCCGAGAGCAGCGCCATCAGGGGCAGGAGCATGTACCCCAGGACAAAGAGTGTCTCGGGCTTCCTCAGCACTATTTGGCCTCCGTCCGGCGCCATAGCGTGACCCGGTAGCGGGTGCCGCTGGCGGACGTCAGCCAGCCGTTGGCGGGAAGGCTGGCCGAGGCGGCCCATTCGTAGCCGAGTTCGGGCGCGAAGGTGTCCCCTTCCGCCGTGGTGTCGATCGTGGTCACAACCGCGACGTCGGCAAGGTCCAGTGCCTGCGCGTAGATGCTTCCGCCGCCGATGATCCAGACCATCTCGTGGCCGGGGGCGAACTGCGATTCCAGGAGAGCATCGTCGAGGGACCTGACGGCGACGGCACCGGCCGCCGCGGGCGTTCCGCCCCAGGCTTCCTGGCGGGTGATGACGATGTTCGTCCGGCCGGGCAGCGGGCGGAACTTCTCCGGGAACGATTCCCAGGTCTTGCGGCCCATGATGACCGGGTGGCCGGCGGTGAGGCTGCTGAAGTGCTTGAGGTCCTCGGGCAGGTGCCACGGCATGGCGCCACTTTTGCCGATGACGCCGGTGCTGGTCTGGGCCCAGACCAGCCCCAGGCCGGTGGTGGAGGCTCGGAGTTGCTCGGTGAAATCGCCGGGCTGCACGCCCGGGGTCTTTTCTGTGCTCATACGGCTATCGGGGCCTTAATCGTCGGGTGGTGCTGGTATCCGATCACCTCGAAGTCCTCGAAGGTGTAGTCGAAGATGGAGTCAGGCTTGCGGGTGATCTTCAGCTGCGGGTAGTCGTAGGGCTCACGGGCGAGCTGTTTGAGGACCTGGTCCATGTGGTTGTCGTAGATGTGCACGTCTCCGCCGGTCCAGACGAATTCGCCCGGTTCCAGGCCGGTCTGCTGGGCCAGCATGCAGGTCAGCAGCGCGTAGGACGCGATGTTGAAAGGTACGCCCAGGAAGGTGTCCGCCGAGCGCTGGTAAAGCTGGCAGGAGAGTTTGCCGTCGGCCACGTAGAACTGGAAGAACGCGTGGCAGGGCGGCAGGGCCATGTCCTTGAGCTCGGCGACGTTCCACGCCGAGACGATGTGCCGGCGCGAGTCCGGGTTGGACTTGAGGTTCTCGACGAGTTCGGCGATCTGGTCGATGTGGCCGCCGTCGGGCGTGGGCCAGGAGCGCCACTGGACCCCGTAAACGGGGCCGAGCTCCCCGTCGGCGTCGGCCCATTCGTCCCAGATAGTCACGCCCTGGTCCTGCATCCATTTGACGTTGGTGTCGCCGCGCAGGAACCACAGCAGCTCCACGGCCACGGACTTGAAGTGCACCCGTTTGGTGGTGATGAGCGGGAAGCTTTTGCTCAGGTCAAAGCGTAATTGGCGACCAAACACGCTGAGGGTGCCGGTTCCGGTACGGTCCGATTTGTGCGTGCCGTGCTCGAGGACGTCACGCAACAGGTCTTCATAGGGCGTAGGAATGCTCACGGTTCCAGTCTAGAGGTCCGGTCCAAGGCTTCGCAGTGTGAAGGCACCGGGCAGCAGAGCGCCACGTGTTGCGGGACGTCAGTCGTCGAAGGGCCTGAATCGCTCCACGGCAACCACCTTGTTCTTGCTGCCGTGGGCCACGTGGCAGACGATCATCTCGCCCGGGGCCAGGTATGGGTCCGAGGACGGCAGTTCGTCCCGGAGGCGGGAGTTCATGTGTTTTTCGAGTTGTTTCAGGACGGTCGGCAGCGCCGGGCGGTGCGTGCACAGGGCCACGGCCCGCTGCTTGTCGAACAGTGCCTCGACGGCGGCAGCAGTCTTGTGCGGGCTGCGGCCGTGCCGGTGCTCGGTGAGGGCCTCGTTGAGCTTCACCTTGGCGTCGGCCGCCTTCGCGTAGGGCGCGATGGTGGCCACGCACCGGAGCCACGGGCTGGAGACGATCCGCGCCGGCTTCCAGGCCTGCAGGAGCCGGCCCACCGCCTGCGCCTGCCGCATGCCGGTCGCGGCCAGCGGGCGGTCACCTTCGGCCTTGCTCCAAGAGGAGCGCGGCTTGGCCTTCGCGTGGCGGACCACCAGCAGGGGCCAGGTCTTCAGTTCCCCGCGGGCATGGGCCGATGCCAGATGCTCAAGCGGCTCGACATCGCTGGGGTTGCTCAGCAGCCGGGCGGCCTTTTCGGGTGAACACCACATGATGCTGTCCACTTCCTTGCCGTCCGGCACCAGCGCAGCGCCGTTGACGTCGACAGCCCAGTAGTGCACCACCTTCAGCCCGGCGGGCACGTGGTAGTGGATGGGCGGAAGCGGGATCCCGAGAGGCGCAACGAGCCCGATTTCTTCCCAGACCTCGCGGACGGCGCATTCCGGGATGGTCTCGCCGGGATCGATCTTTCCCTTTGGCCAGGACCAGTCGTCATACCGCGGGCGGTGAATCAGCAGGACCTCAAGCTGGTCTTTGTTTACCGAATTGAGGCGCCACGGAATGGCGCCGGCTGCCGTGACGGCAACCGGCTCGCCGGGCTGGTCCGTCTGGTCCGCAACCAGTGCATCGCTGCTCACACTCACGGCCCCTACCGAAGGCTGGTCGAACGTTGACGCGAGCGGGAGGCAAGCAGCCAGGACTGGACGTCTTCGAGGTTCCGGCCGTCTTCCGCGAGGTGGTGCCGGGTCCAGTCGCCTTGCTTGTCCAAGTGCCAGCTGGCGGTTTCCGGATCCATGTAGCGCTTGAGCAGGTCCAGGACATAGCTCGTGTCGTCGCCGCTCGTGAGCTGCACGAGGGCCTCCACCCGGCGGTCCAGGTTGCGGTGCATCATGTCGGCCGAGCCGATGTACACCACGGGGTCGCCGGCGTTGGCGAAGGCGAAGACGCGCGAGTGCTCCAGGAAACGGCCCAGCACCGAGCGGACCGTGATGTTTTCGCTCAGGCCCGGAACGCCGGGACGCAGGGAGCAGATGCCGCGGACTATGACGTCCACCGGCACCCCGGCCTGGGACGCGCGGTAGAGCGAATCGATGATGGCCTCGTCCACCATCGAATTGACCTTGATCTGGACCCGGGCGGCGACGCCGGCCTTGGCGTTCTTGATCTCGGTTTCGATCCTGTCGATCAGACCGGACCGGACCGACCGCGGCGCCACGAGCAGCCGTTTGAACGTGGACTTCGGCGCGTAGCCGGAAAGCTGGTTGAACAGCTTCGAGAGGTCTTCGCCCACCTGCTCGTTGGACGTCAGCAGGCCCAGGTCCTCGTAGTACCGGGCGGTGCGCGGGTGGTAGTTGCCCGTGCCGATGTGGCAGTAGCGGCGCAGGCCGTCCACTTCCTGGCGGACCACAAGCGAGAGCTTGCAGTGCGTCTTCAGGCCCACGATGCCGTACACCACGTGGACGCCGGCCTGCTCGAGTTTCCGGGCCCACGAGATGTTGGCCTGTTCGTCGAAGCGGGCCTTGATCTCCACGAGGGCAAGGACCTGCTTGCCGGATTCGGCGGCGTCGATCAGGGCGTCGACAATCGGCGAGTCCCCGGACGTGCGGTAGAGGGTCTGCTTGATGGCCTGGACCTTCGGGTCCGCGGCCGCCTGTTCCAGGAACGCCTGGACGGACGTGGAGAAAGAGTCATAGGGGTGGTGCAGGAGGATGTCCCGGCGCCGCATGGCGGCAAAGACGTTGGCCGCCTTGGACGTCTCCGATTCGTTGAGGTGCCGCGAGGTGTGCGGGACATGCTTCGGGTAATGCAGGTCCGCCCGGTCGATCCCGGCAATAACCGAGAGGCCGCGCAGGTCCAGCGGTGCCGGGACGGAGTAGACCTCGGATTCCTCGACGCCGAGCTCGCGGATCAGCAGGGCGCGGATGTTCGGGTTGATGTCGTTGGTGACCTCGAGCCGGACAGGAGGGCCGAACCGGCGGCGCAGGAGCTCCTTCTCCAGTGCCTGCAGGAGGTTTTCGGCGTCGTCCTCTTCAACCTCGACGTCCTCGTTGCGGGTCACGCGGAAGGAGTGGTGCTCCAGGACCTCCATGCCGGCGAACAGCTGGTCCAGGTGCACGGCAATAACCTCTTCGAGGGCGATGAACCGTGCCACGCGTCCCGGGACGGAGCCCGCGCGGGGGCCGTCGATGGAGATCAGGCGCGGCAGCTGGTCAGGAACCTTGACACGTGCGAAGAGCTCCTTGTCGCTGACCGGGTTGCGGACCACCACGGCCAGGTTCAGGGACAGCCCGGAAATGTAGGGGAAGGGGTGGGCCGGATCCACCGCCAGCGGGGTCAGGATCGGGAATACCTTTTCCGCGAACATGGCGCTGAGCTGGTCCTTGGCCTGGGAGTCGAGTTCCTCCCAGTGCATGAGGTGGATGTGCTCGTAGGCCAGGGCTGGCCGGATCTGTTCGGCGTAGACCCGGGCATGGCGCTGCTGCAGCCGGTGGGCCGCGTCGCCGATCTGCTCCAGGACCTGCATGGGGCTCAGCCCGGCGGGGGAGGGGACGGCGAGTCCCGTGGCGATCCGCCGCTTCAGCCCGGCCACCCGGACCATGAAGAACTCGTCGAGGTTCGAGGCGAAGATGGACAGGAAGCTGACGCGCTCCAGCAGGTACAGATTGGGGTCCTCGGCCAGTTCCAGGACCCGGGCGTTGAAGGCAAGCCAGCTCAGCTCCCGGTCCAGGAACCGGTCCGGGCTGATTTCGCCTTCCGGTTCCAGGTTCGGCGCGAACTCCGGAATGTCGATCCGGTCCTGGGTGGCGCGCGAGGCCGGCACTTCGGAGGAGCCGAAGCGGGCACGTACCGGGCGCGCCCCCTTTTCCGGCGTAGCGGGTTCAGACGTGGATGTCCGGGCAGTTTCCCGTGGCATGGTGTCTCCTCAATGCTGGCGCGATGTAGGTTCAACCTTACAAGCAATAGCGGCCCGATGGCCCCAGATTTCGGCCCGGTCGGGCCGGTAGTCCGCCGACGTGACTAACGCCTGTCCGCGGGGCCGATGAGGGCTGCGGGATTACTGCTGCGGGAGCGGCGCGTACATGACGTCCACATCCCAGCGGGTGAAGCCGAGCCGGCGGTAGAGCGCGACGGCGGGGGCGTTGTCGGCGTCGACGTAGAGCATGACGGCGCGGAGCCCGAGGCCCTGCAGGTGCTTGATGCCGGCAACAGTGAGCGCCTTGCCCAGTCCGGAGCCCTGGGCCTCCGGGATCACGCCCACCACATAGACCTCCCCGATCGCCGGGTGGTCCCCGTGCCGGGGGTGCACCTTGGTCCAATGGAACCCGAGGATCCGGTCTGCCGGGTCCACGGCCAATAGGAAGCCTGCCGGATCAAACCACGGCTCGGCCATGCGGGCGTCCAGATCGGCGCGCGTCATGTTGCCCTGCTCCGGGTGATGGGCGAAAGCGGCCTTGTTGGCGGCCAGCCACGCGTCCTCGTCCCGGCCGGGTACGAAGGCCCGGAGCCGGACACCGTCCGGGAGCCCGGCTTCCGGCAGCTCCGCCGCCGCCGTCATGAGCCGCATTTTCCACAGTTCGCGGACGGCGCCGTAGCCGTAGCGGGCCGCCAGGTCCGCGGCGGCCTCGTGGTTTCCGTGCGACCAGGCGTTGAGGCCCGCGAAGCCGCGGACGTTCTTCAGTTCCCCCACCAGGCGGTCGCCGACGCCCTGGTTGCGGTAGCTGGGATGGACCGCGACCTCGAGGACCCCGGTTCCGTCGGGTTCTTCGATGATGACGGCGACGCCGGCCAGGTCCTGCGCCGTCGCGGGGTCGGACTTGTCGTCCGCGGCGTACAGCGCGAGGGTCAGCACCGAATGCTCGCCGGGGTCGGCGGCGCGCAGCGTTACGAGGGTCTGTTCGGAGAGTGGCGGATTGCCGTCGGACTCTTCCGCGGCGGCGACAAGGGCCGCGACGTCCCGCAGCAGGCCGCCGTCGACGGTTCCTTTGACAGTAAGTACAGGCCAGTTTTCCGGATGCGCAGGGCTCATGGTGCAAGGCTATCGGGCGCAGGGCCGCCGGCGGCCGATTTTGTCGAACTCCGCACGGCAACGTATAGTCGATATCTCGTCCGGCGTTGAGCCAGATGCGAGGGGGATCCACCACTGGGGTGGCCTCGATACGTTCGACCCGTATGTCCTCCACTGACAGACCGAAGGCCCTGGACTCATTCGTCCGGGGCCTTCGGTCTTTGTGGCGGCGTTTGAGCGCCCGTATTTCGTGCGCCTGTATTTGTGGGTGCCGGCCCGGTCAAGCCTGCTCAGGCCTCGGTGAGCTCGTCCTCGGGCTGCCGGACCAGGGTCAGGCGGTACCCGACGTTGCGGACGGTGCTGATCAGGTTCTCGTGGTCGGCGCCCAGTTTGGCCCGGAGCCGCCGGACGTGGACGTCCACGGTGCGGGTGCCGCCGTAGTAGTCGTAGCCCCAGACTTCGGTCAGCAGCTGCTGGCGGGTGAAAACCCGGCCGGGGTGCTGGGCCAGGTATTTCAGGAGTTCGAATTCCTTGAAGGTCAGGTTGAGTGCGGCGCCGTTGACCCGTGCGGTGTAGCTGGCCTCGTCAATTACTACGCCGGCGGCCCGGATTTCGGTCGGGGCGTCGTCCTGCTCGGGGACGGCGCGGGCGACGCCGAGGCGGATCCGGGCTTCGACCTCGGCCGGGCCGGCGGATTCGAGGAGGATGTCGTCCACGGCCCACGCCGAGGACACGGCGGCCATGCCGCCCTCGGTGAGGATCAGCATCAGGGGGGCGCTGAGGCCGGTTGCTTTAAGCAGTTGGGTGAGGGAACGGGCGCCGACCAGGTCTTTGCGGGCGTCCAGCAGGACGATGTCACAGGGGTCGGTCTCGAGCAGGGCGGTGGGCTCGGCGGGAAGGATATGCACCCGGTGGTTCAATAGTTCCAGAGCAGGCAGGACGTCCACGGATGTTCCGGTGCTGTTCGTCAATAGCAGGATGTGCGACATTGTTCCTCCAAGGGGTGTCCGCGCATCATTGGGCGTCTGTGGTGCTGATCATGAGTATACCTAAAGGCCCCTTTCCGGCCATGGTCCCGTCACCTCCGGCCGGTCCGTTTGCGACACATAGCGTTCATATAGGGCAGGATTGAACCGTTAGGGCCCGCGGCCCGTGGAAATTGAGCCGAGTCGAATTGGGGTCCGCAGTGAGCGAAGGTACAGCCATGGCGGGTCTGCCGAGGGCGAGTAGACCAGTGAAGCTGTGGAGCGTCGGGATTATCGGCCTGGCCGGTCTCGCGGCCATAGTTGCCGGCGCCTACTCCTCGCCTGAGGTCCTCCTCGCCGTCGCTGCCCTCACCGCCGCCGGCATCGGCATCGGCTGGCCCTATTTTCTAGGCATCCCCGCCAAAAAAACCCTCGCAGCCCTGATCGGCCTGCCCGGTGTGGGGGCGGCGGTGGCCGCGACATACCTTCCGGCCCCCGGTTTCCTGGACTGGACGCCGTCGTTCATTGCGGTGGGGGTCATGGCCATCTTCGTCATGCAGCTGCTCCGAGGTACCGGCCAGGCCCAGCGACTCGAATCCACGCTGGGCTCGTGCGCGGGTGTCCTGCTGTCCTGCCTGGGCGCCGGCTGGATTGCGAGTTCGCGCTTCAACGGGGTCCGGGAGATGTTCCTCGTGGCTGCCATCAGCGCTGCGGTCGCCTTGCTGGCCGGGCTGATCCGCTGGCCCGACCGGATCGTGGCACCGCTGGGCATCATCGGCGCCGGGCTCGCCGGGCCGCTGGCCGGCCTCGTGTTCTCCGATATCGCAGTGCTGCCGGCCGCCCTGGCCGGCGTCGTGGTGGGCGCGGTGCTGGTGAGTTTCCGCCGCCTCGTCATCCTTAGCGGTGAGGGCCTGACCATCCTGGCGGCCGTCGGCATGGGGCTGGGCCCGGTGTCGGCGGTCGGTTCCTTGGCCTACTTCATAGACAAACTACTCATCTTCTAAGCGTTAGGATGGCATCATGTCCGTACTTGCATATGAGATCTTCTTCCTTGTCCTGCTCGGCGTGGCCAGCCTGTCCATGGCGTGGTTTGCCGGCTTTGTCGTCTACCGCCTCTTCAAAGGCCAGAAGTAACCCGATACTTTCCAGTCACCGTAGTTTCCAGAGGTAGTTGCTGTGCCGATTGAAATTCCTACAGATCTGACGCCCGAAATCGTTCCGCTGTCCTGGCTCATTGGTGAGTGGGAGGGCCGTGGCCGGCTGGGGGCCGGGGACGAGGACTCAGAGCACTTCCTGCAGCATGTCTCGTTCACGCACAACGGCCTGCCGTACCTGCAGTACCGCGCCGAGAGCTGGCTGACCGACGACGAGGGCACCACGTTGCGTCCCCTCACGGTCGAGACCGGCTTCTGGGCGCTGGAGCGCAAGCAGCGCGAGGAAGACGGCGGCCCCGGCCTGATCCCGGCGGATATCGTCCCCGTGCTTAAGAGCGCCGACGAGGTCGAGGCCCTGCGCAACAGCGACGGCGGCTTCGACATCTCGGTGTCCGTCGCCCACCCGGGCGGGATCTCGGAGCTCTACTACGGCCAGATCAAGGGGCCCCAGATCCAGCTCAGCACCGATATGGTGATGCGCGGCAGCCACTCCAAGGAGTACACGGCGGCCACCCGGATCTTCGGTCTCGTGGACGGGAACCTGCTGTGGCGCTGGGACGTGGCCACCGGCAAGGATTCGTCGTCCGGCAGCGGCGGCCTGCACGCCCATGCATCGGCCATCCTTGCGAAAGTAAGCTGAACACGCGGTCTCACTGATTTTTCCGTTGTCCGTATCGACCAGGGAGAAACACCGTGACCGACGAAGTCACCAGCAGCAGCAGCGCCGGTAGCACCAGTTACGCCGACCTCAAGGCCGTGTACTTCAACGGCACCCTCAAGAAGTCCCCGGACGTGTCCAACACCCAGGGTCTGATCGAGGTGAGTCGTCGGATCATGGAGAAGCAGGGCGTCACCACCCGCGTGATCCGCACCGTGGACCACGACATCGCCAGCGGCGTCTACCCGGATATGCGCGAGCACGGCTGGGCCACCGACGAATGGCCGGACCTCTACCCGGCCGTCCTGGAGGCGGATATCGTCGTCGTTGCCGGCCCCATCTGGCTCGGGGACAACTCCTCGCAGACCAAGAAGCTCATCGAGCGCCTCTACGCCCACTCCGGGCAGCTGAACGCCAAGGGCCAGTGGGCCTACTATCCGAAAGTGGGCGGCTGCCTCATCACCGGCAATGAGGACGGCATCAAGCACTGCGCCATGAACGTCCTGTACAGCCTCCAGCACATCGGGTTCACCATCCCGCCGCAGGCCGACGCCGGCTGGATCGGCCCCGTCGGGCCAGGGCCGAGCTATCTTGACGAGGGGTCCGGGGGCCCGGAGAGCGATTTCACCAACCGCAACACCACCTTCATGACCTGGAACATGCTGCACCTGGCCCGGATGCTTAAGGACGCCGGCGGCATCCCCGCTTACGGCAACCTGCCCGACGCCTGGAAGGCCGGCACCCGGTTCGACTTCGAAAATCCGGAATACCGCTAACCCCGCACTTAACTCCGCACGGCGGACCTGGCGCCGGACGCTAGGCCGGCGGTGCCGGCGTGTCGGTGACGGAATACGCACACACCAAAGGACGTTCCTTTCAATATGACTATCACAAGCCCTCTGTTGTCGCGCCCGGCCGCTGTTGAGGCCGGCGGTGCCGACGCCGGCGTCGCCGCCCACTACGGTGAGCCGCTGAGGGAGCAACGGGCGCTGGCTGCCGGCAGCGCCGTCGTCGATCTCTCACACCGCGGCGTGGTGACCGTCACGGGACCGGACCGGCTCAGCTGGCTCGACACCCTGTCCTCGCAGCAGCTCGCCAGCCTGGCCCCGGGCCAGTCCACCGAACTGCTGCTGCTCAGCGTCCAGGGCCGGATCGAATTTGACGCCCGGGTGGTGGACGACGGCGCCACCACCTGGCTGATCGTCGAAGGAGCCGAGGCGGCACCGCTCGCCGAATGGCTCACCAAGATGAAGTTCATGCTCCGCGTCGAGGTCGCCGACGTCTCGGCGGACTGGGCCGTACTCGGGTCCACCCGCCGGATCGAAGAGTGGGCGCAGTTGCTGGTCTGGGAGGACCCGTGGCCGCACGTGGGCGCGGGCGGCTACTCCTACGCCGTGGTGGGCGAGGACGCCCATCCCGGCCTGGAACGGCCGTGGTTTGAGTACCTCGTCCCCGCGGCTGACCTTGCCGCCACGGTGGGCGACCGGCCCCTCGCCGGCACCCTTGCGGCCGAGGCGCTCCGGATCGCCGCGTGGCGTCCCCGGTGGGGTGCGGAAACCGACGACAAAACCATTCCGCACGAGCTCGACCTCCTCCGCACCGCCGTGCACCTGTCCAAGGGCTGCTACAAGGGGCAGGAGACAGTCGCCCGCGTCCACAACCTGGGCCACCCGCCGCGGCGGCTTGTGTTCCTCCAGCTCGACGGCTCCCAGCACACTCTGCCCGCCGTCGGCAGCGAAGTCCGCGCCGGCGACCGCAAGGTGGGCGCCGTGACCTCGGTGGCGCAGCACTACGAAATGGGCCCGGTGGCCCTTGCTGTCATCAAACGCTCCGTCGCCGCGGACGAGGTCCTGACCGTCGTCGACGGCGACGAGCCCTACGCCGCGGCCCAGGAACTCATTGTGGCGCCCGACGCCGGCCAGGTCGTGGGCCGTCAGACCGGCTTCCTGCGGGGCACCCGATGAGCGCCGAGTCTCCGTTGAACGGGTCAGCACAGAACGGGTCCGCACAGAACGGGTCCGCGCCCGACGACGAGGCGCTGGCGCTCGCCCACACGCTGTTCGATGCGGCCCGCGAAGGCAGCTCCGAAGTGCTGGGCGCCTACCTGGCGGCCGGCGCCCCGGCCACGCTGACCAATGCCTCCGGTGACTCGCTGGTCATGCTGGCGGCCTACCACGGCCACGCCGGCACGGTCCGGCTGATCCTGGAGCACGGCGGCGATGCCAACACACCCAATGACCGCGGCCAGACACCGCTGGCCGGCGCCGTCTTCAAGGGCTACACCGACGTCGCCCGCGAGCTGCTGGAGGCCGGGGCCGACCCCGACGCCGGCACCCCCTCCGCGCGGGCCGCCGCGCAGATGTTTGCCCGGACTGACATCCTGGCCCTCCTCGGCTGACGAAGGCCCGGCGGGGCCTGCCTCCGGGCGGGCCCCGCCGGGGACCACGCCAGGGCCGGGCGCGGGGCGGGGCTAGTGCCGGGGCAAGGAACGATTGCACCCGATTATTCCACGTGGAATAATCGTTGCGGAGTACAAGCACTGCAGAACGAAGAGGACACCGCACCATGGCCCGGGGAACCGCATTGACACCGTTGGGTCTCGCCGCGCTCTCCCTGCTCGTGGAAGAGCCGATGCATCCCTACGAGATGTACCAGCTCCTGATCGCCCGGCACGAGGACCGGCTGGTCAAGGTCCGGCCCGGAACCCTCTATCACGCGGTCGGGCGGCTGGAGGAGCAGGGCCTCGTCGCTGCCACGGGAACGGACCGGGAAGGCAACCGCCCGGAACGCACCACATACACCATCTCGGCCGCCGGCCGCGAAGCGTTCACGACGCGCATTCGGGACATGCTCGCCGCCCCGGTCAACGAATACCCGTCCTTTCCGCTGGCCATTTCCGAGGCCTACAACCTGCCGGCCGACGTCGTCGCCGGACTCCTCGACCAGCGGCTCACGGCACTGCAGGAGCAGCTTGATTACCTGGATTCCGGCGAAGAGTTGCTCCGGACGAAGGGCGTAGAGCGCAAGTACTGGGTCGATATCCAGTACCAGCAGAGCATGCTGCAGGCCGAAATCGCCTGGATCCGCAGCGTTCAGGACCAGCTCCGCTCCGGCGAACTGCCGTGGTGAGGCCCGTGCAGTACATCACGCCGGACCCCGGCCGCCCCCATCCTTGCCCATCCAGCATTCACACCAGCCCCTAAGGAACCCCATGGAAAACGTAGCCCGGCCGTGGCCGGCACTCTGGTCCCTGGTGATCGGCTTCTTCATGATCCTGATCGACACCACCATCGTCTCGGTGGCCAACCCGAGCATCATGGCGGGCCTGAACACTGACATCAACTCGGTCATTTGGGTCACCAGCGGCTATCTGCTCGCCTACGCCGTGCCCCTGCTCATCACGGGCCGGCTTGGCGACCGCTTCGGACCGAAAAAGCTCTACCTCTCCGGGCTCGTCGTCTTCACCCTGGCATCGCTGTGGTGCGGCCTCTCCGGGGATGTCCAGACCCTCATTGCAGCCCGCGTGGTCCAGGGCCTCGGCGCGGCCATGATGACGCCGCAGACCATGGCCGTCATCACCCGGATCTTCCCGCCGGACCGCCGCGGAGCAGCTATGGGCATCTGGGGTGCCACGGCAGGCGTCGCCACCCTGGTCGGCCCGATCCTCGGGGGCGTCCTGGTGGACGGCCTCGGCTGGGAGTGGATCTTCTTCATCAACGTCCCGGTCGGGATTGCCGGCTTCATCCTTGCCATGCGCTTCGTCCCCACGCTGAGCACCCACCCGCACAAGTTCGACATTCCCGGCGTGCTGCTCAGTGCCCTCGGACTCTTTCTCGTCGTCTTCGGCATTCAGGAGGGCGAGAAGTACGATTGGGGCACCATAGCCGGACCCATCACCGTCTGGGGCCTGATCATCAGCGGCATCGCCGTGCTGGTCGTCTTCGTCCTGTGGCAGAAATTCAACACGGGTGAACCGCTGCTGCCACTGTCCCTCTTCAAGGACCGCAACTTCTCGCTCGCCAATATTGCGATCACCACGGTGGGCTTCACCGTCACGGCGTTCACCCTGCCCCTGATTTTCTACTACCAGATTGTCCGCGGCCTGACCCCCACCGAGTCGGCGCTCATGATGGTGCCGATGGCGTTGATCTCCGGCGGCCTCGCACCGGTTGTGGGCCGGATCATCGACAAGGTCAACCCGAAATTCATCACCGCGAGCGGCCTGGTCCTGATGTCCGTGGCGCTGTTCTGGAACGCCCTCCTCATGCACCCGGACACGCCCATCTGGCTGTTCCTGCTCCCGAGCGCTGTGCTGGGCTTCGCCAATGCAGGCATCTGGGCCCCGTTGAGTTCCACCGCCACGCGCAACCTGCCGCCGCGGCAGGCCGGCGCCGGCTCGGGCGTCTACAACACCACCCGCCAGATCGGCGCCGTGCTTGGGAGCGCCGCCATCGCCGTCCTCATCCAGGCCCGGCTGGCCGCCGAGCTTCCCGCCCGTCCCGGAGCAAGCCCGGACGCCAGCCCGATGGGCTTCGGGGGCGCCTTGCCCGAGCCGCTCCATGAGGGGTTCTCGACGGCGATGGGCCAGTCCATCCTGCTCCCGGCGGCCGTAATCCTGCTTGGCGCAGCCGTGGTCCTCTTCTTCGCCAAACCCAAGCCGGTCCAGGGCTGGGGCGAGGCGGCCCCCGCGGCCGCAGGCACTGCTGCTGCGCCGGACGCAGCACGCACAGCTGCGGAGTCAGACGCGGAACCGGCTGCCGGGGCCACGGGCCAGGCTGCCGCAGAGCGCCGCTGAGCCGGCCGGCATCCGGATCAGCCCAGCAGCACGCTGGTCTGGATGCCGCCCGCGGAGAAGCCCAGGCTCCTGGCCAGCGCCAGCGAGCCCTTGTTGCTGACCTCGGAGCGCCACTGCAACGTCAGCCCGGCGGCGAGGGCCTCGTGGGCGGCGATCGAAGCCGCCAGTTTGCCCAGCCCGCGGCGCCGCCACTCCGGCGCCACCAGCACGCCCATGTGCGCCAGGAGCCCCTCCCACTCGGCGTACGCGCCGCAGGCCACGGGTGTCCGGCGCCCGTCTTCGACATGCATCACCGTGAAGCGGTGTTCGAGGTCCGCCAGGCCCACCTCGTTGACGTCGTCGGGCGGGCAGAACGTCTCCAGCTCGATCGCCTCGGGGTTTCCGTGCGAGACCGTCAGTTCCTCGGACGGCTGCTGCAAGGGGAGGTCGTCGGCGAAGAAGAGTGCCGCGGCGCCAAGCCCGTGGCCGCCGTGGCCCCGGGTGATGGTCAGGAGCGTCACATGCTGGGCCAGCTCCTCGTCGGCGAGACCGGCCGCGGCGTCCAGCGCCCATTGCGGGCCCACCAAAGCCGAGTTGCCGAACAAGCGGACGAACTGAACGGACCGGGCCGACTCATCGGCCCGGGTGAGGCGCTCACCCGCGGCGGCCGCGAAGGCGCCGTCGTCGAACCCCAAACGGCGTGCCCATGCCAGCTGGACGATTTCGGCGGAACCGGGCTCAAGAGTCATGAATCAACCCTACCCACCGCAGGCGGGCGCCCCGGCCGCATCGTGCCATGCGCGCCTCCGGGCCGCTTATCCGAAGTGGTCTATCCAAAGAGGACGGCGGCCTCGTCGTAGCGGCTCTGCGGGACGGACTTGAGGTTGCCGAGCGCGGCGTCGAAGCCGACGTGCACAATGTCGGTGCCGTGCAGCGAAACCATCGTGCCCCAGCGCTTTTCCACCACGGAGTCGATGGCCGCCATGCCCAGGCGGGTGGCCAGGACGCGGTCGAACGCGGTCGGGACGCCACCGCGCTGGATGTGGCCCAGAACCGTGGCGCGGGTTTCGATTCCGGTGCGGGCTTCGAGTTCCGGGGCCAGCATCTCGGCGATGCCGCCGAGGCGCGGGCGGCCAAAGGTGTCCAGGCCGCGCTCGGAATGCGGGGACTCCTGGCCTTCGGGGACGAATCCCTCGGCGACGACCACGAGCGGTGCGCGGCCGCGGTCGCGGGCGGAGACAACCCATTCGGCGATCTGTTCCATGGAGGCCTTCTGCTCCGGGATCAGGATGGCATGGGCGCCCGAGGCCATGCCGGCGTGCAGGGCGATCCAGCCCACATGCCGGCCCATGACCTCCGCAATCATGCAGCGGTGGTGGGATTCCCCGGTGGTGCGCAGCCGGTCGATCGCCTCGGTGGCGATCTCCACGGCGGTGTCGAAGCCGAAGGTGTAGTCCGTTGCATCGAGGTCGTTGTCGACCGTCTTGGGCACGCCCACGATCTTGAGACCGGCGTCGGTGAGCCGCTTCGCCGCGGCCAGGGTGCCCTCGCCGCCGATGGCAATGATCGCGTCGATCCCGAGCCGGTCCATGTTGGCCTTGATGACCTCGGGACCGCCGCCGTTCTCGAACGGGTTGGTCCGGGACGTGCCGAGGATGGTGCCGCCCTGCTTGGCGATGCCGCGGACCATGGTGCGGGGAATCTCGACGATGTCCCCCTCGACAACGCCGCGCCAGCCATCCCGGAATCCCACGAACTGCTGGCCGTGGACGGCGATGCCCTTGAGGACGGCGCCACGGATGACGGCGTTCAGTCCGGGGCAGTCTCCGCCGCTGGTGAGGATTCCAATTTTCATGTCTTGGCTCAAATCCTGGTTTGAAGGGGTACAGGCAGAGCGCCACGCTGAGCTCACCTAGAGTCTAATAGCGCGTGTGGGGCAGGACACAAACGGTTACAAACGGGTGCCCCCGCCGTGAAGGCAGGGGCACCCTTTCGCGCTGCGGCGGACGTTAGGACGGCGAGGAAAGCTTCTTGAGGAAGGTTTCCAGGATGATGGCGTTGCGCTGGTCCGGAAGGAGCAGCCACGCCGCGAGGTAAACCACGAAGGCCGGGCCGGGGAACAGCCCCAGCAGAAGGTAGGCGATCCGGACCCAGGCCACATTCACCTCCAGTTTTGCGGCAATTCCGCCGCAGACGCCGCCAAGCCAGCGCTGCGGACCACGTTTCAGACCGAAGCCCCGGATGGTGCTGAAGAATTTATCCATGGTTCAAGACTTCCCTGTTGTTGGCTTATTGTCACGCCTGCGGGCCGAGAGTAGGCCGCCGATTATCAGTGCGGCACCGGCGCCAATCATCAGGCCGATCAGGACATAGGTACCGTTCAGGGCCACGATGTCCAGCCGGGAGATGATGAGCAGCGCGGCAAGGGCCACCACTGTGAGCCCCCAGACCACTGTGCCCACCCGGGCGGGGGAGTTCGCCGCTTCCGGCGCCTGTCCGGCGCCGTCCGCGGAGTCGTCATAGCTGTTCATGTCAGTTGCCTTCCTTGATGGTCACGTTGCTGACGGTGCCGGAGATCTGGACGACCAGCCGGGCGCCCGGCTTGGAGGCGTTGTAGTCGCTCTGTTGGTTCATCATGCCGCCGTGGTCCTGGTTGCCTTCGTGCAGGTTTCCCATGGTCATGTCCGCCTGGATCTGCACGGGGACTGTGTCCGGGATGACGACGGTCACGTTGCTTGCCGTCGCGTCGATTGGAACAACGACGTCGGAGCCCAACGGGGGATTCAGCGCCAGCTTGGTCAGGTCCACGGTTCCGGCGCCGCCGGTGATTTCGAAGCCGCCGCGGGCCTGCTGAATGCTGGACGGCGTCCAGTCGGCATTCTGGAACCGGAACCGGTCGCCGTGCGGGACCACGCTGAAGATTCCGCCGATCAGCAGGGCCACGACGGCGAAGAAGCTCAGGATCCCCGAGGTCCGGCCCCGCAAGCCTGCAATCAGGATCCCGAGTCCCAGGATGGCCGCGCCGATGGCCCAGACCAGAGCGTTGCCGGAATCGCCAAGATTGATCACGTGGGCGGCGTCGAGGGCCTTGATGCCGCCTCCCACCAGGAGGGCGGCGCCGACTGTGATGGCGACAGCCGGAGTGCCCGGGCCCGGGTTGCGTCGCCGCGCGGGGGGCAGCGGCGGGACTCCTGCCCCCGGGCCGTAGCCGGCGGGCGGAACGAAATCGGGTGGAACAGAATCGGGCGGAACGGGCACGGTGGAGCCGGGCAGGGCGTGGCCCGACGGCGGCGGGCCCCAGGCCTGGCCGGCTGCGGAGACGCCGGAGTCGCCGTCGTACTGGCCATAGGCCGGTGCGGGACCCGCCGGGAAGCCCCCGGCCGATCGCTGCCCGGCGCCCGCGCTAGCGGTGCCCGCCAACGTTGCGGCACCGGCCGGGCTGCTGGATTCGTACCGGGAGGGCGTGGGACTGGCTCCGTTGCGGGTCTTGTTGCGCTGGGTCAGGTAGTACACGAGGTAGATCGCGCCTCCCACCCAGAAGACGGTCCAGGCGAAGGCGCCAAAGCCGTAGCGGTTCCAGCCCCAGACGCCGGCGCCCAGGCTGGGGAAGCCGATGACTGCGGTGATGAGGGCGCCGGTCATCCCGGCAGTCCACCGGCCTGCGCCGGCCTCCTGGACGTGAATGCGGCCGTCGGGTTCTGGCAGGAGTGCCCACGCGAGGCCGTAGGCGAGCACGCCGACTCCGGCGAACACGGTCAGGACAATCAGGACGCCGCGAATAATCAGGGGGTCGACGCCGAGCCGTTGGGCTATGCCGCTGGCCACGCCGCCGATCCACCGGTCGCGTCCGCGGTAAATGCCCTGGCTGCGGATCCAGTCGAAGAAGTTCTGCGGCTGGCGCCCCGGCAGCTGCCCGTCCAGGCCCGGCCCGTACTGCGACGGGCCGCCCTGCGGGGGAGTCGCGCCGGTGTACGGGGGCGGGGCAGAGTACGGCGGCGGGGCAGAGTACGGCGGCGGGCCGTAAGGCCCGTCGGGGTCGCCGGCCCCGTAGAGCCGTGGCGGCTCCGGGAGCGGCTCGGAACCTGCCGGCTCAGAACCGGTCGGCTCGGAACCTGCCGGCTCAGCGGAGGGCTGCCCGGGAACGGGTTGGCCGTCGGCGGGAAGGCCCGTGGCGGGCTCGGCTGCGGCGGGAAGGTCCGGGCCTGGTTGATCCATAGGCTGCCGGTCTGCGGAGGACCGGCCTTCATCGGGGTGCGGAGTGTGCGGGTTCATACTTCGATCCTTCACGTTTCCGGTGCCGCGCTCTACTGGGGAACACCCTGAACGGTCCCTGAGCTGCCCCCGGTTAGGCCCGCAAAGACGTCCGGGGACCCCCGATCCGTGCTTGGATTGAAGCATGACAACCCCGCCCGTCCGCCCGCCGCTGGTCCGCAGCAGCGACCGCGTGATCGCCGGCGTTTGCGCGGGCCTCGCCAACCACCTGGGCTGGCCGGTGCGCATGGTCAGAATCGGCATGCTGGTGGCCGCGCTCGCAGGCGGCGCCGGGGTGGTCTTCTACGGCTGGCTCTGGATCATGGTTCCCACAGCGGATGAAAGCGCCAGGCGCAGTGCCCGCCGTCCGGCGTCGCCCATCGCTCCGGCAGTAAGTGCGCCCGGTATGCCCGGCACCCCCGGAGTTCCCGGCTCCCCGGAAAGCACCGGGAGTGCAGACGCCGGCGGCAGCGCGGGGCAACGGTCCTGGCGGTCCCGGGTTCCGGGCATGCCGTTTGGCAAAGAGATCCTGCTGGGCGCCGGCCTGCTGCTGGCCGCCGGGATTCTGATCGCCCGGCTCCTCGGTGTTGACGTGCCTTTGGGCACCCTGATCCCGGTCGCGGCGATCCTGGGCGGCGCTGCAATCGCCTGGATGCAACTGGATGAGACCCGCCGGGCGGGGCTCGTGGACAAGACCAAGGCGGATCAGGCCGGCGGCTGGGCACGGCTCGCAGCCGGGCTCGCCCTCGTGGTGGCCGGCGTGCTGGTGATGGTGTCCGGCTCGGGGTCCTGGGAAGAGACCTGGCTGGCGCTCCTGGCCTCGGTGGCGGTGCTCGGCGGCGTGGCCCTGGTGCTGCTGCCCTGGGGGTTGAAGTTCTGGCGCGACCTGGAAACCGAGCGTGCGGGGCGTGTCCGCGCCACCGAACGCGCCGAGATTGCCGCCCACCTCCATGACTCCGTACTCCAGACCCTCGCCCTGATCCAGCGGCGTGCCGGCAACGAGCACGACGTCATCCGGCTGGCCCGTGCCCAGGAGCGGGAGCTGCGGGGCTGGCTGTACCGGGATGCCGACAAGGAACCCGGCCGGCTGTCCGAGGGTATCGAGGCCGCCGCCGCGGAGGTCGAAGACACCCTCGGACACGCTGTCGAAGTGGTCAGCGTGGGCGACTGCGTCATGACCCAACGTCACGAGGCCCTCGTCCAGGCGGCCCGTGAAGCCATGCTCAACGCCGCCCGTCACGGCGGCGGCACCGTCTCCGTCTACCTTGAAGTCACCGACGACGCCGCGGAAGTCTTCGTCAAGGACCGGGGGCCGGGCTTCGAACCGGAGTCGGTTCCCCCGGACCGGCTCGGCGTGCGCGAATCGATCATCGGGCGGATGAACCGCCACGGCGGCACCGCAGCCATCATCAGCAGCCCGGACGGCACCGAAGTGCGGCTCCGGCTGCCCGTCACCGCCGCACCATCTGCCGGAACTGCCGCGGCTGCCGCCAACAACAGCAACGGAGAGGCCAAACCGTGACCATCCCAGCCCCGGGAGACCCCGCAACCGGAAACGCGGCACCAGTGAACCCCGCAGCCGGGAACCCATCCCCGATCCGCGTGGTGATCGTCGACGACCACGCCATTTTCCGCTCCGGGTTGAAGGCGGATCTGGACGCGGACATCGTCGTCGCGGGCGAGGCGGGCACCGTGGAAGAGGCAATTGCCGTCATCGCAGCCCGGCGTCCGGACGTCGTGCTGCTGGACGTCCACCTCCCCGGCGGCCGCGGCGGCGGCGGCCGTGAGGTTCTGGCCGGCTCGGCGCCGCTGCTGCCCGCCACACGGTTCCTGGCGCTGAGTGTTTCCGATGCGGCGGAAGATGTGGTGTCCGTGATCCGGGCGGGTGCGCGCGGCTATGTCACCAAGACGATTTCCGGGCCGGAGATCAGCGGCGCCGTCCGCCGAGTGGCCGGCGGCGACGCCGTCTTCTCGCCACGGCTGGCAGGCTTCGTCCTGGATGCGTTCGGCACGGCCCCGGCGGACATTGCCGACGACGAACTGGACAAGCTTTCGGCGCGGGAGCTCGAGGTAATGCGCCTCATCGCCCGCGGCTACAGCTACAAGGAGGTGGCTAAGGAACTGTTCATTTCGATCAAGACAGTCGAAACCCACGTCTCGGCGGTGCTGCGCAAACTCCAGCTCTCCAGCCGCCACGAGCTGACCCGCTGGGCCGCCGAGCGCCGCCTCCTTTAACCCAGGGATGCGCTATCACTTGTGTGGTTGCCTCGCCGGGGGCAAAGCAACCACAAGTGATAGCGCATCGGGGATTGGGGCTGCTATTTCGCCTTGCCGAGGAAGTCCTGCAGGCGGGCGACGCCCGTGGCCAGGTCTTCGTCCCCCAGCGCGTAGGAAAGGCGCAGGTAGCCGGACGGGCCGAAGGCCTCGCCGGGAACCACCGCCACCTCGACCTCGTCCAGGATCAGCGCCGCGAGTTCGGCAGAGGTGGCCGGCCGCACGGGACCGTTCGCCGACGGGAACTCCTTGCCCAGCAGCGCGCGGACGTCCGCGTAGACGTAGAAGGCGCCCTTCGGCGTCGGGCATTCAACTCCGTCAATAGCGTTCAGGCCCGCGACGATCGCCTTGCGGCGGCGGTCAAAGGCCACCTTCATCTCATCGACGGCGGTCAGCGGCCCGGACACGGCGGCGAGGGCAGCAATCTGCATGATGTTGGAGACGTTCGACGTCGCGTGGGACTGCAGGTTGGTGGCGGCCTTGATGACGTCGGCGGGGCCGATCATCCAGCCCACGCGCCAGCCCGTCATGGCGTAGGTTTTGGCGACGCCGTTGAGGATGACCACCTTGTCGCCCAGTTCGGGGACGGCCGTGGCGATCGAGGTGAACGGCACGCCGTCGTAGGTCAGGTGTTCGTAGATCTCGTCGGTGACAACCCACAGGCCCTTGGACGCCGCCCACTGGCCGATCGCCTTGACCTGCTCCTCGGAGTACACGGCGCCGGTGGGGTTGGAGGGGGAGACGAAGAGGAGGATCTTCGTACGGTCCGTGAGGGCGGCTTCCAACTGGTCCACGGTGACCAGGTATTCCTGCTCCGGGCCCGCGAAGACCTCCACCGGCACGCCGCCGGCCAGCCGGATGGCCTCCGGGTACGTGGTCCAGAACGGGGTGGGAACAATGACCTCGTCGCCGGGATCCAGGAGGGTGGCGAACGTGTTGTACACGGCCTGCTTGCCGCCGTTGGTCACCAGCACCTGTGATGCCTCGGCCTTGTAGCCGGAATCCCGGAAGGTCTTCTCCGCAATGGCCTGCTTCAGCTCCGGCAGCCCGCCGGCGGGGGAGTAGCGGTGGTACTTCGGCTGGCTCGCGGCCTCGATGGCGGCCTGCACGATGTAGCCGGGGGTCGGGAAGTCAGGTTCCCCGGCACCGAAGCCGATGACCGGCCTGCCGGCTGCCTTCAGCGCCTTCGCCTTGGCATCGACGGCCAGAGTGGCGGATTCGGCTATGGCGGAAATGCGCTGGGAAATGCGGGCAGCAGACATGGGCGGGTCCGTTCTTCGCTTGCAGCTGGAAGGCTGGATGTGGGATTCGACGGAATCTACTCTATGCTGTTCACCGGATCCCCCGCGGTGCCGAAACGGAAATGTGACTGACGGCTGTCAGTTGGTTTTCACGGTCACGCAGGAGTCCGGAAGAGGGCCGGTTCGACGTAGGCGCAGTTCTTGCGTAGACTGGTTCTCCGGTGTTGAAAACACGATGATGGCCTGCGCCTCAGGGAAGCCTGCGGAATGCGTCGGCCGGAGCGGATTTTAGCCCCGAAGGGTAGTGGCGCAATTGGTAGCGCAGCGGTCTCCAAAACCGCAGGTTGCAGGTTCGAGTCCTGTCTGCCCTGCGCATGCTGTTCCGGATCATCCGGAACCAGCGCAGCAACCATGGTTCAGTTCAGAGCCGGGTATCCGATCATTGCGAGGATTGAGTGAGGACCAGGTGACCGAAACGGCTGCCAGCAGCTCCAAAGGCCGCCCCGCCAAGAATGCCGCCAAGCCCGGCTTCTTCGCTCGCATCGCGATCTTCATCCGCCAGGTCATTGGCGAACTGAAGAAGGTCGTCGCACCAACCCGTAAAGAACTGATCAATTACACGCTCGTGGTGCTGGTGTTCGTGATCATCATGATGGTGATAGTCACCTTGCTGGACCTGGCCTTTGGGACCGCAGTCAGCTGGGTCTTCGGCGGCACCGCCCCCACGGACCGCTAAGGCGACCGGTCCGCAGACTGCGTGGATGCCCCGGGAAACCGGAGATTCCGCGGGGTGTGCGGAATTGAGTCATTTAAATAGGCATGTTAGGCAATGAGGAAGCAGGAGACCAAGTGTCTGAGCAGGAGCTCGAGGTAACTGAGACTGGGCTGGATAAGAGCCAGGACGCCGCGGTGGAAGCCGCGGAAGAGTCCGAGGCTGTGTCTGCTGCACCCGAATCCGACGTCACTGACGAGGCCGTAGCCCCGGAAGAAGACGCAGAGGCAGCAGTTGCCGCCGACGTCGACGCTGAAGAAGACACTGACGCTGACGCCGAAACGGGCGAAGCTGAAGAAGATACCGACGCGCTGGCAGCCGCGGCCGCCAAGGCCGACGTCGACCCCGCCGAAGAGTTCAAGGCCAAGCTGCGCCGCCAGGAGGGTGACTGGTACGTCATCCACTCCTACGCAGGCTACGAGAACCGCGTCAAGGCCAACCTTGAGACCCGCATCCAGACCCTGGACATGGAAGATTACATCTTCGAAATCCAGGTTCCGATGGAGGAAGTCGTTGAGATCAAGAACGCTCAGCGCAAGGTCATCAACCGCGTCCGCATCCCCGGCTACGTCCTGGTCCGCATGGACTTGACGGACGCTTCCTGGGGCGCCGTCCGCCACACCCCCGGCGTCACCGGCTTCGTGGGCAACGCCCACAACCCGGTCCCGCTGCGCCTCGATGAGGTCTTCTCCATGCTCGCCCCGGTCTTCGAAGAAGAGCAGGCCGAGAAAGGCAAGCCCGTCAAGCACGCTGCCGCCCAGGTGGACGTCGACTTCGAGGTTGGCGAGTCCGTCATCGTCAAGGAGGGCCCGTTCGAGACCCTTCCGGCCACGATCTCCGAGATCAAGATCGATTCCCAGACCCTCGTGGTGCTGGTGTCCATCTTCGAACGCGAGACTCCGGTCACGCTGGCGTTCAACCAGGTCAGCAAGATCTAGCTGGACTACAAGAATTCGCCCCGGGCTGCCCGCTTAGCAGCCACGGAGCGGCCGGCCGCCTTGCCATGGCGGCCACCAACCTGAGGCACGCTCCTGTGTCCCAGGACGTATTTGAGAGAAGGACCTACATTGGCTCCCAAGAAGAAGGTCACCGGCCTCATCAAGC
Source organism: Arthrobacter sp. ok909 (assembly GCF_900104405.1). Classification (NCBI taxonomy): domain Bacteria; kingdom Bacillati; phylum Actinomycetota; class Actinomycetes; order Micrococcales; family Micrococcaceae; genus Arthrobacter; species Arthrobacter sp. ok909. The sequence continues at coordinate 41,702 of NZ_FNJS01000009.1, forward strand.
TGCAGATCCAGGCAGGTGCCGCTAACCCGGCCCCGCCGATCGGTCCTGCGCTTGGCCAGCACGGTGTCAACATCATGGAATTCTGCAAGGCGTACAACGCTGCGACGGAAGCCCAGCGCGGCAACGTGATCCCCGTGGAAATCACGGTCTACGAAGACCGTTCCTTTACGTTCATCACCAAGACCCCGCCGGCTGCAGAGCTCATCAAGAAGGCTGCAGGCGTTGCCAAGGGGTCACCGACCCCGCACACCGTCAAGGTTGCCAAGCTGACCCAGGCCCAGGTCAACGAGATCGCCACCACCAAGATGGAAGACCTCAACGCCACGAGCCTCGAAGGCGCAGCGAAGATCATCGCCGGCACCGCCCGCTCCATGGGTATCACCGTCGAGGGTTAATTCCCCACCGCTGATGCGCCGGGTTCGGAAAACCGATCACGACGCCGGTCAGCACCGCCGGTCCGCCGGCAACACCTAAACATTGAAAAGCGGAATTCCGGGATGGATAAACCAGCCGGAATGCCGCCTGTGGCAGGGCCCAGCGCGGTCCGCAGACCACAACTGCACAAGGAGAAATAAGCAGCATGGCAAAGCGCAGCAAAGCATATGAGGCAGCCGCGGCCAAGATCGACGCGGAGAAGTTCTACGCGCCGTTCGAGGCAGTGACGCTCGCCAAGGACACCAACCCGTCCAAGTTCGACGCCACCGTTGAGGTCGCTTTCCGCCTGGGCGTTGACCCGCGTAAGGCCGACCAGATGGTCCGCGGCACCGTCAACCTGCCGCACGGCACCGGTAAGGTTGCCCGCGTCCTCGTCTTCGCAACGGGCGACAAGGCTGAGGCAGCAATCGCTGCCGGCGCCGACTTCGTTGGTTCCGATGACCTGATCGAAAAGATCGCAGCCGGCTGGACCGACTTCGACGCCGCCGTTGCCACCCCTGACCTCATGGGCAAGGTTGGCCGCCTCGGTAAGGTCCTGGGTCCGCGTAACCTGATGCCGAACCCGAAGACCGGCACCGTGACCGCTGACGTCGCCAAGGCCGTCAACGACATCAAGGGCGGCAAGATCGACTTCCGCGTCGACAAGCACTCGAACCTGCACTTCATCATCGGCAAGGTGTCCTTCGACGCCATCAAGCTGGCTGAGAACTACGCAGCCGCTCTGGAAGAGGTCCTGCGCCTCAAGCCGTCCGCTTCCAAGGGCCGCTACATCCAGAAGGCCACCGTGGCCACCACGTTCGGCCCGGGCATCTCGGTTGACCCCAACGTCACCAAGGTCCTGACCGAGGTCTAATCCTCACCGGATCCACGGCGTCGCCGGCTTCAGGGCGTCACCAGTTTCCAGCGAAAGGCCGTCCCGCAACTGCGGGGCGGCCTTTCGCCGTATCCGGCGCGGGAATCCCTCCTGCGCCCGGACACTTCGTGCCCCGCGGAAACCAGGTGCCGTCCGGAAACGCTTGGCGCCGCCCGGGCGGCCGGTTAGGATTTCCCGGTGACGACGCCGCCGTACCGCATCGAGCAGGTTTCCCTCCCCGCGGACGTTGATGCCGCCGACGTGGGGGAGTTCCGTGAATTTGTGGATCTCTGCGACGAGCTCGCCCTGCAGACCTGGGGAAACCTGGACCGTTCAGCATCCGCGGCGGCCCGGCTCCAGTACTGGCGGGACAACCCCTACAGCCGGCTGCGGCTCTTCTTCGTCCGGGTCGACGGGCGCATGGTGGCCCGCTCGTGGATCCGTTACGAACTGCAGGAAAACCTCAGCAGTGCGCTCCTGCACGTGAACGTTCTCGATTCCTTCGCCGGCCGCGGGATCGGCCGGGCACTGCTGCAGCACGCCGAAGCGCTGGCCGCCGGCGACGGCCGGACCATACTGCAGACGTTCACGGAGCACCCGGCCGATTTCGACGTCGACGGTCCGAACCTCATCAGGCCGGCCACCGGGACCGGGGAGCTTCCGGCCGGTGCGTCCGGCGTCCGGTTCGCCGGGCGGGCCGGTTACCGCCTGGAGCAGGTGGAACGCTTCAGCGCCCTGGAGGTTCCGGCGGCCGCGGACCTCGCTGCTCTGGCGCGGGACGCCCTGACCCGCGCGGGAGGCTATGAACTTCTGCACTGGAGCGATTCGTGCCCTGAGGAAGATGCCGCCCAGTTGGCCGTGCTGATGTCGCGCATGAGCACCGACGCTCCCGCCGGCGCGCTCAGCTACGAGCCGGAAACGTGGAACGTCGCGCGGGTGCGCCACGTCGAGGACACCTGGCGACGAGCCGGCCTGTCCTCCCTGGTCGCGGCGGCGCGGCACCGGGCCACCGGTGAGCTCGCCGCCTACACCGTCCTTCAGGTCGCCGCCGACAAACCCTGGCTGGCCAGCCAGGATGACACCCTGGTCGCGGCAAGCCACCGGGGTCACCGGCTGGGCATGCTCGTCAAGATCCTCAACCTGCGCCGGCTGCGTGACGGCTATCCCGAGGTGCAGCGGGTCATCACCTTCAACGCAGCCGAGAACGACCACATGCTTGGTATCAACATCGCACTGGGCTTCAAGCCGGCGGGGTACGACGGCGAATGGCAGCGCTCTGTTGTCGCGGCCGGCAATGGCACCCCGAACTGAACCCCGTGGAGGCCGGACGCCCTGAGTTCGGAAACTGGCCCGCGTCACCAATGGAACAGCAGCCCAAACCGGCATATGCTGGCGGTTGAAAGCCCGGTCTGAACCGGGCCGTACCGATGGCGGGTGGCAGAACGGCTGGGATGATGCCCTCTATGGCAGACGATGTACGGATTGAGCAGCTGTGGATCCCCGATTCCCTCGACGCGCCCGATGCCGCTGACTTTCTCGCCGCTATCGAAGTGGGGCGAAGGGTCAGGATGCAGACTTGGGGTACCGACGACCTCGCCTACGCGCCGCAGGAGAAACTGCTGGAGATGGCGGACCCCTACGAACGCCAGGTGATCCTCGTGGCCAAGGTCGACGGCGTGATCGTCGGGACAGCTGACATCGCCCTGCCGCTCGTGGACAACCTGGACCTCGCCGAATTTACCCTCGATATCCTTCCGGAGTACCGGCGCCGGGGTGTGGGGCGGCAGCTGCTCGAGGCCGCAGAGCATTTCGCCCGGGACGAGGGCCGCCACACGATCCTGATCGACACCAACCATCCGGGATCGACGCTGACGGACCCGGAGGCCGAGCAGCTGGTGCCCGGAAGCGGTGTCGGGTTTGTCCCGCTGGGAAGCCGCGACGTCGAGTTCGCCCGCCACACCGGATACACGCTGCAGCACATTGAACAGTTCAGTTCCTGCGCCCTGCCCCTGGACAGCAAGCTCGTCGCCGAACTGGAGGCGGAGGCCGAGGAAGCCAATGCCGGCCGGTACCGCCTGCACCACTGGACGGACCGCTGCCCGGACCAGTGGCTCGAGGCGGTCGCCGCCCTGGAGAACCAGGCAGGCGAGGACGAAGTGCCGGGGCCGGATGCCGAGGAGATGGTGTTCGACGGCGGCATCCTCCGCGAAGCGGAGGAGGTGACCATTGCCCAGGGCCGCCGGACGGTGGTGACCGCCGTCGAGCACATCGCCAGCGGAACTCTCGTGGGACTGACCACCATCAGTGTCCTCGCGCTGCGCCCTGACGTCGTGTTCCAGGATGACACTGTGGTGCTGCAGGAACACCGCGGCAACAAGCTCGGACTGCTGATCAAGGTCGCTAACATGGAGCGGCTCAGCGAACAGTTCCCGGACGCGCGGGTCCTCTACACCTGGAACGCCCCGGAGAACCGCTACCTGCTCAAGGTCAACCAGCAGCTGGGGTTCACGACAGCAGGCGTGACCGGTCTCTGGCAGAAGGAACTTCCCAACTTCGGTCCGTCTGTCAGCTGAGGGCCGGCGCGTGCGCGCTGATCCTCGGGCGCGGGCTCCCGTGCCGGCCCGATTTGGAGCACACGCACGGTGTCCCGTAAGCTGGGAGGACCAAAGACCGTCGGTTGTTGGAAATCCACTCTCCCAAGCAAGACTCACTTCTGCAGTCGCGCCGGGAGAACACAGTAGGTTTCCGGACGAAGGACCCTGAACATAGGGCGGCCGGCGCAGGTGAACGAAGCAAAGCTCCGCGGTCATGGACTGCGTCGAGACAAGCCCCGTGCATCTGCGCGGGGCGTTTTTAGTTTTTAGCTCACCTGAGCGGGGACCCGGACACACCGGCACTATCCCCGGAAGGAGGGTTATGGCAACGCCTAGCAAGGTTTCAGCAGTAGCTGAGATCACTAACGATTTCAAGGAATCGACCGCCGCTGTCCTGACCGAATACCGTGGGCTCACCGTTGCACAGCTCAAGCAGCTGCGTGTTTCTCTCGGCCAGGAAACCAAGTTCTCGGTCGTCAAGAACACCCTGACCGCTATTGCAGCCAAGGAAGCTGGTGTCGAAGCATTCGACGGTCAGCTTGCCGGCCCCACTGCAATCGCGTTCATCAAGGGTGACGCAGTTGCCGCTGCCAAGAGCCTGACGGATTTTGCCAAGGCCAACAAGCAGCTGGTCATCAAGACCGGTTACTTCGAAGGCAAGGCACTGAACGCCAGCGAAGTTGCTGCCCTGGCAGCACTCGAGTCCCGTGAGCTGCAGCTCGCCAAGGTTGCAGGTGTCCTCAAGGCTCCTGCTGCCGCTGCTGCACGCATCATCGACGCACTGCGCCTCAAGCTTGAAGAAGAGAACGGTGCACCGGCAGCAGCCGAAGCACCCGCCGCTGAAGAAGCTCCCGCAGCAGATGCAGCAGCCGAGGCCGCACCGGCCGAAGCCGCAGCCCCCGAAGAGAACTAACTCTCTTCTCCATAAGACTCCGGTGCGACAGCGGGCCTCAGGTCCGCCGGGCACCACTATAGGAAGGACGCCACACCATGGCGAAGCTCACCAACGAAGAGCTCATTGAAGCTTTCAAGGAACTGACCATCATCGAGCTCTCCGAGTTCGTCAAGCTCTTCGAAGAGACCTTCGAAGTTACCGCTGCTGCTGTTGCCGTTGCCGGCCCCGCCGGTGGCGCTGCTGCTGAGGAAGCCGAAGAGAAGACCGACTTCGACGTCGTCCTCGAAGCTGCTGGCGACAAGAAGATCGCAGTGATCAAGGAAGTTCGCGCCATCACTTCCCTGGGCCTCAAGGAAGCCAAGGACCTGGTTGACAGCGCTCCCAAGGCTGTTCTCGAAGGCGCCACCAAGGAAGCTGCCGAGAAGGCAAAGGAGCAGCTCGAGGCTGCCGGCGCCACCGTTACCCTCAAGTAACTTTCGCCGTCCGGATCCTTCGCGGTCCGCACTGCTTCACGGAAACCCCGTCCACTCCGGTGGGCGGGGTTTCCTGCGTTCCCGGGCCGAACTCCGGGCCGGCTTGGCGGGATCGATGGACAGAACCTGTCCCGCCGGGCGCCGGGTGAACGGAGTGCAAGGATTAGGCAAAGATTTTCTGATACCCCTGTCGCACTTGCTGGCGCGTCCCTAGACTTTGGATTTGTGCCCACCGGCCCCCCAAAGTTCAGGAGTTCACCCACAATGACGGACCCTCACGATTCCTTCTCCCGCCGCGCCATGCTCACAGCAGCCCTCGTGGGCGGGGGCGCCGCCGCTGCCGCGCTGGCCGGAGCCCCGGCAGCACAGGCCGCCGGCAAACTTTCAGAAGGGGGCCAGCCCGGCGGGAAGAAACAGTTCACGCTGACCGTGCTCGGCACCACCGATCTGCACAACAACGTCTTCAACTGGGATTACTTCAAGAACACCGCCTACGCCGACACCGCCGGGAACAAGATCGGGATCGCCCAGGCGGCCACCCTGATCCACGCCATGCGGGCCGAGCGCGGCGCCGCGAACACTCTGACCATCGACGCCGGGGACACCATCCAGGGCACGCCGCTGGCCTACTACTTCGCTAAAATCAACCCCATCTCCGCAACCGTGAAACACCCCATGGCACTGGCCATGAACACGATCGGCTACGACGCCGTGGGCCTGGGCAACCACGAGTTCAACTACGGCATTCCGCTCCTGCGCACCTGGGAGAAGCAACTGGACTTCCCGCTCCTGGGCGCCAACGTCCACGACGCCGTCACAGGCGGCCGCGCCTTCACCCCCTACGTCCTCAAACGGGTCAAGACGGACAACGGCTGGCTGACGGTCGGCCTGGTCGGCTTCGTGACGCCGGGGTGCGCGCTCTGGGACCGCGACAACGTCCAGGGAAAGCTCGACTTCAACGGCATCGTCGAAGAGGCCAAAAAGGTCATCCCGCAGGTCAAAGCCGCCGGCGCCGACATCGTAATCGTCACGAGCCACTCCGGCGCGACACCCGGATCATCCTACGGCGACGCCCTGCCCTTCCCGGAGAATGCTTCCACCCAGCTCGCCGAGGAAGTCCCCGGCATTGATGCCATCCTGGTCGGGCACGCCCACTTGGAAATCCCGGAACGCTTCGTCACCAACAAAGCCACCGGCAAGCAGGTACTCCTGACCGAGCCGCTTAAATGGGGCATGCGGGTGTCCGTCATGGACCTCGAACTCGCCAAGGAGAAGGGCCAGTGGACCGTCACATCGGCACATTCGCTCCTGCTGGACGCCAAGACGGTCGACGCCGATCCCGCCGTCGTCCGGGCCGTTCAGGCCGGGCACGAGGCCACGGTGAGTTACGTCAACGAGGTGATCGGCACTTCCACAGCCCCGCTCAGCACGGCAGCCGCCTGCTGGGAGGACTCCGCCGCGATCGACGCCATCAACTACATCCAGGCCAGCACCATCAAGGCCGAGCTGGCCAACGGACCCGCGGCGGGGCTGCCCGTGCTCTCCATTGCGGCGGCTTTCTCCCGCGCCGTCGACGTCAAGGCCGGACCGCTGACCATCCGCGACGTCGCAGGGCTGTACATCTTCGACAACACCCTGCTCTCCATCAAAGTCACCGGTGCCCAGGTCAAGGACTACCTGGAGTGGTCCGCGCAGTACTTCAAACCGGTGACCGGCACCACGGCCAGGGCCGAGGACGTCACGAACGCCGTGACCGCCGTGGCCCCGAATGGCACACCGGACTATAACTACGACGTCGTCTACGGACTCGACGCTCCGCTGAACTATGAGATCGACCTCGCCCGGCCTGCAGGGGACAGGATCGCCAATCTGAGTTACGGCGGCCAGACGCTGCGGCCCGAGCAGGAATTTGCCCTGGCCATCAACAACTACCGGCAAAGCGGCGGCGGGAACTTCCCGGCCGTCAAGACCGCTCCGGTGCTCTCGAACAGCCAGCAGGAGATCCGGCAGCGCATCATCGACTACGTGGTGGACCACGGCACCCTGGATGTTGCCGTGTTCAGTCAGGCCAACTGGCGGCTCACCGTTAACGGCGCGCCCCTCACGGTCACGGCCTGACGCGGCCTACACACAACACGGCCCAACAGGAACGCGGGGATCCCTGGCGCCCATCCATGACGGGATTATGGGCGCGAAGGATCCCCGCATTGCTTTTAACCCGGCTGGGCTAGTCGGATTGGTTCGGCTAGCCGGGTTCGGTGATGTCGGCGACGACGGCCCCCAGGGCCGCCGTCAGGGCGTCCGCGTCGACGAACGCGCTGTAGCCGTGTTCCCCGGCTCCCATGGAGATCCGCCGGCCCGTGATGGTCTGGTCGGCGTAGACCGGCCACGGCCGGGTGCTGCCGAGCGGCGTAATGGTCCCGCGCTCGTAGCCGGTGGCCTCGAACGCCGTTTCCGCCGCCGGGAGCGAGAGCTTGTTGACGCCCAGCAGCGCCCGCAGCTTGGGCCAGGAGATCTGCCGGTCACCCGGCACGAGGGCGAAAAGGAAGCTGCCGTCCTTGTGCTTGACCACCAGCGATTTCACGATATCCGCGGGCCGGATCCCCAGGATGTCGGCCGCTTCCTCAAGGCTGCGGGCGGCGAGGCGTTCCACGATCTCGACGTCCAGGCCGCGGGCCGCGGCGTCGGCCAGGAACCGCTGGCGGCCGCGGCCGGTTGTTGTCTGCTCTGCCATGCCTGCCAAAACCCCTCCCTGGAACTCCTGAACCCGGCGGGTGCCGGTTCAGTCGCAGTTCAGCCCTAGTTGCAGTTCAGCCCTACTCGCGGTACAGCAGCAGTGCTTCGCCCTGGCCGCCTCCGCCGCACAGCGACACGGCGGCCTTGCCGGTGCCCCGGCGTTTGAGTTCGTGGGCCGCGTGCAGGGCCAGCCGCGCGCCGGAGGCCCCGATCGGGTGGCCCAGGGCAATCGCCCCGCCGTGGATGTTGCACCGCTCCAGCGGGTAGCCGAGATCCTTCAGGGACTGCACCGCCACGGAGCCGAACGCCTCATTGATTTCGATGAAGTCGAGGTCGGCGACCGTCCACCCGGCCTTGTCCAGGGCGCTCTTGATGGCGTTGGACGGCTGGGAGTGCAGCGAGTTGTCCGGCCCGGCGACCTGGCCGGGCTTGCCGACCACGGCGAGGTACTCAAGGCCGTTGTCCTCGGCGAACTTCCGGCTGCACAGCACCAGCGCGGCAGCGCCGTCGGACAGGGGAGAGGAGTTGCCCGCGGTGATGGTGCCGTCCGTGACGAACGCCGCGCGCAGGCCGGCCAGCGACTCAACGGTGGTGTCCGGCCGGACGCCTTCGTCGGAGGTGACGGCGACGGGATCGCCCTTGCGCTGCTTGACGCTCATCGCGGCGATCTCGCCGTCGAAGACGCCGTCCTTGGCGGCCCGGGCGGCGCGCTGGTGCGACTGCGCCGCGACCTCGTCCTGGGAAGCCCGGTCGATGCCGAGGGTCAGGTTCTTGCTTTCCGTCGAGAGCCCCATGGACTGCCCGTCGAAGGCGTCGGTCAGGCCGTCGTGCGCGGCCACGTCCAGGGCCTGGACCGTGCCGTACGCCCAGCCCTGCCGTGAGCCGGGCAGCACGTGCGGGGCGCGGGTCATGGATTCCTGGCCGCCGGCCACCACCACGGTGGCGTCGCCGCTGCGGATCATCCGGGCGCCGTCGATCACGGCGGTGAGGCCCGAGAGGCAGACCTTGTTGATGGTCACCGTGGGGACGTTCCAGCCGATGCCGGCGCCGATGGCGCTCTGGCGGGCCGGGTTCTGGCCCGCCCCGGCCTGCAGGACCTGGCCCATGATCACGCTGTCCACCTGGTCCGCCTTGACGCCGCTGGCGGCCAGGGCGGCCTTGATGGCATGGGAGCCGAGTTCGACGGCGGTGAAGCTGGCCAGCTGCCCGTTCAGGCGCCCCTGGGGGGTGCGGGCGGCGGCGAGGATGACAACGTCGTTGTTGTCTGCAGGATTGTTCATGGTCTTCTCTTCCGATCTGCGACGGCTCTATGACGGCTTACTGTCTACGTTATCGTGAGCCCCATCACCTATCCATTCGGCCCCGGGCCGGCGCCGCCGCATGACACCGGCCGGACGCCGGGGGAGCCGCCGCACAGCCTCTGCACAGCGTCCTCTGTGCAACGTCCGAGCAACATCCGCCAAACTTCGTGCTTGCAATCCCGCCGGAAGTGGGGTAGACAAGTAGGTTGCTTTGCCGTATCGTAGATATTTGCGTCTTCCCTGTTTACCTTCAGCCTTCATATAGCGGTGGGCTTAGCCTGACAGCTGCTCCATCAATGTGCCGTCTACAACGTGCACCAGCGTGGGCAGCGCGGGTCCCGGGTCATATAGCGGAACCGGACTGGTAGCACTGTGGAGTCATTCTGCAGGGTGCATAACGGGGGAGATCTGACAACGCCTGAAGGTCTGTGGAAGGATCCCTCTTGGTCGCCTCGAGCACCTCTAATGTAAACAACGCTACCGCTATCAATGCCGACAGCACCGATGGTGCCACTCGCCGGCTCTCATTCGCAAAGATTCACGAACCTCTTGATGTTCCGAATCTGCTCGCCCTGCAAACGGACAGCTTTGACTGGCTGGTCGGAAACGAACGCTGGCAGGCGCGCGTGGCGAAGGCCGTCGAAGAAGGCGACCTCAGCGTCGCCACCACCTCGGGTCTGTCTGACATCTTCGAAGAGATCTCCCCGATCGAGGACTTCCAGGGCACCATGTCCCTGAGCTTCTCCGAGCCGGAGTTCGCTGACCCCAAATACACCATGGCCGAGTGCAAGGACCGGGACGCAACGTACTCGGCTCCGCTGTACGTCAAGGCCGAATTCATGAACAACAACACGGGCGAAATCAAGCAGCAGACCGTGTTCATGGGTGACTTCCCGCTGATGACCGAGAAGGGCACCTTCGTCGTCAACGGCACCGAGCGTGTCGTTGTCTCCCAGCTGGTCCGCTCCCCGGGCGCCTACTTCGAGCGCACCGCCGACAAGACCAGTGACAAGGACATCTTCACTGCGAAGATCATCCCCTCCCGCGGCGCCTGGTTCGAACTTGAAATCGACAAGCGCGACCAGGTCGGCGTCCGTCTCGACCGCAAGCGCAAGCAGTCCGTCACCGTGCTGCTGAAGGCCCTCGGCTGGACCGAAGGTCAGATCCTCGAGGAATTCGGCCAGTACGACTCCATGCGCGCGACGCTGGAGAAGGACGCCACCGAGACCCGCGAAGACGCGTTGCTGGACATCTACCGGAAGCTGCGCCCGGGCGAGCCGCCCACGGTTGAGGCTGCCCAGTCCCTGCTGGACAACCTGTACTTCAACTCCAAGCGCTACGATCTGGCCAAGGTTGGCCGTTACAAGATCAACCGCAAGCTTGGCATCGACCGCTCCCTTGGCGACAAGGAAGCTTCGGTCCTGCACGTTGAAGACATCGTGGCCATGATCAAGTTCCTGGTTGCCCTGCACGCCGGCGAGAAGACCCTCATGGGCAAGCGCGACGGCCAGGACCACGAGCTCCGCGTCGAGATCGATGACATCGACCACTTCGGCAACCGCCGCATCCGCGCCGTCGGCGAGCTCATCGAGAACCAGGTCCGCACCGGCCTGTCCCGCATGGAGCGCGTTGTCCGCGAACGCATGACGACCCAGGACGTTGAGGCCATCACGCCGCAGACCCTGATCAACATCCGTCCCGTTGTGGCAGCCATCAAGGAGTTCTTCGGAACTTCCCAGCTGTCCCAGTTCATGGACCAGAACAACCCGCTCTCCGGTCTGACCCACAAGCGCCGCCTGTCCGCGCTTGGCCCGGGTGGTCTGTCCCGTGACCGTGCCGGCATGGAAGTCCGTGACGTGCACCCGTCCCACTACGGACGTATGTGCCCCATCGAAACTCCTGAAGGCCCGAACATTGGTCTGATCGGTTCGCTGGCTTCTTACGGACGCATCAACCCGTTCGGTTTCATCGAGACCCCGTACCGCCTTGTCTCCGAGGGCGTCGTTTCCGATGAGGTCAAGTACCTCACCGCCGACGACGAAGCCGAGGTCCTGATCGCTCAGGCCAACGCCCCGCTCGACGAGAACAAGCGTTTCGCCGAGGAGACCGTCCTGGTCCGTGCCCGCGGTGGTGGAGGCGAGCCCGTGCTGGTTCCCGCCGCCGACGTCGAGTTCATGGACGTTTCCCCGCGCCAGATGGTGTCCGTGGCAACCGCCCTGATCCCGTTCCTCGAGCATGACGATGCTAACCGTGCACTCATGGGTGCCAACATGCAGCGCCAGGCCGTGCCGCTGGTCCGCTCCGAGGCGCCGTTCGTCGGCACCGGCATGGAGCGCGCCGCCGCCGTCGACGCCGGTGACGTCACCATCGCGAAGAAGGCCGGTGTGGTCACCGAGGTTTCCGCCGAGCTCGTCATCATGCTCAACGACGACGGCACGGAAACCAACTACCGCATCAACAAGTTCGCCCGCTCCAACCAGGGCAACTGCTACAACAACCGTGTCCTGGTGAACGAAGGCCAGCGCCTGGAGGTCGGCGGCATCATCGCTGACGGCCCGGCAACGGACCAGGGCGAGCTCGCCCTCGGTAAGAACCTGCTCGTGGCATTCATGTCATGGGAAGGCCACAACTTCGAGGATGCCATCATCCTGTCCCAGCGCATCGTGGCCGAGGACGTCCTGTCCTCGATCCACATCGAGGAGCACGAGATCGATGCCCGCGACACCAAGCTTGGTGCCGAGGAAATCACCCGTGACATCCCCAACGTGTCTGAGGAAGTCCTGGCAGGCCTGGACGAGCGCGGCATCATCCACATCGGTGCCGAAGTTGAGGCCGGCGACATCCTGGTCGGTAAGGTCACCCCCAAGGGCGAAACCGAGCTGACCCCGGAAGAGCGCCTGCTGCGCGCCATCTTCGGTGAGAAGTCCCGCGAAGTGCGCGACACCTCCTTGAAGGTCCCGCACGGCGAGTCCGGCACCGTGATCGGTGTCCGCGTCTTCGACCGCGACAACGACGACGAGCTGCCCCCGGGCGTCAACCAGCTGGTCCGCGTGTACGTGGCCGCCAAGCGCAAGATCACCGACGGCGACAAGCTCGCCGGCCGTCACGGCAACAAGGGCGTTATCTCCAAGATCCTTCCGATCGAGGACATGCCCTTCCTTGCCGACGGTACCCCCGTTGATATCGTCCTGAACCCGCTTGGTGTTCCGGGCCGTATGAACGTCGGCCAGGTGCTCGAAACGCACCTCGGCTGGGTTGCCAAGACCGGTTGGAAGATCGAAGGCGAGCCCGAGTGGATCAAGCAGCTGCCGAACCTGCCGCGCGAGAGTGGCCAGACCACTGTTGCAACGCCGGTCTTCGACGGTGCTCGTGAAGAGGAAATCACGGGCCTGCTCGATTCCACCAACGTCACCCGCGACGGCGACCGCCTGATCAACTCCTCAGGCAAGACCCGTCTGTTCGACGGCCGCTCCGGCGAGCCGTTCCCGGATCCGATCTCGGTCGGCTACATGTACATCCTGAAGCTCCACCACCTGGTGGACGACAAGATCCACGCACGCTCCACCGGCCCGTACTCCATGATCACGCAGCAGCCGCTGGGTGGTAAGGCACAGTTCGGTGGCCAGCGCTTCGGTGAAATGGAAGTGTGGGCGCTCGAAGCATACGGCGCCGCCTACACGCTCCAGGAACTCCTCACGATCAAGTCGGATGATATCCACGGTCGCGTGAAGGTCTACGAAGCCATCGTCAAGGGCGAGAACATCCCCGAGCCGGGCGTTCCTGAGTCCTTCAAGGTCTTGATCAAGGAAATGCAGTCGCTGTGCCTGAACGTGGAAGTGCTTTCCACGGACGGAACCACAATTGAAATGCGTGACTCTGATGACGCAGTCTTCACGGCTGCGGAAGAACTGGGCATCGATCTGTCTCGTGCAGAGCCCAGTTCCGTAGAAGAGGTTTAGCAGGCTTCCGACGGCGGGCGGTTCCCGTCCGTCGTCGGAGTCCTCCCTCTTCCCGTAACCCAAGACTTCAGAATTTAGAGAACAAGAGAGAACAGGGACCATATGTCCAGCGAATCCTCCTTCGGCCTCATGCAGATCGGCCTCGCCACCGCGGAAGACATCCGTGGCTGGTCGTACGGCGAGGTTAAGAAGCCGGAAACCATCAACTACCGCACGCTCAAGCCCGAGAAGGACGGCCTCTTCTGCGAGAAGATCTTCGGCCCGTCCCGCGACTGGGAATGCTACTGCGGCAAGTACAAGCGCGTGCGCTTCAAGGGCATCATCTGCGAGCGGTGTGGCGTTGAAGTCACCCGCGCCAAGGTCCGCCGTGAGCGCATGGGCCACATTGAGCTGGCCGCCCCGGTCACGCACATCTGGTACTTCAAGGGCGTTCCCTCCCGTCTGGGCTACCTCCTTGACCTGGCACCGAAGGACCTCGAAAAGGTCATCTACTTCGCCGCCTACATGATCACGAGCGTCGACGCCGACAGCCGCCACGAAGAACTGCCCAACCTCCAGGTTGAGCACGACATCGAGAAGAAGCAGCTGATCGACAACCGCGACTCCGACATCGCCACGATCGCCCGCGACCTCGAGAACGAGCTCGCGCGCCTCGAAGGCGAAGGCGCCAAGGCTGCCGACAAGAAGAAGGCCCGCGACTCCGCTGACCGCCAGATGGCGAACGTCCGCAAGCGTGCCGACGCCGAAATCGAGCGCCTCGAGCAGGTCTGGGACCGCTTCAAGAACCTTAAGGTCGCAGACCTCGAAGGTGACGAAGGCCTGTACCGCGAACTGCGCGACCGCTACGGCATGTACTTCGAAGGCTCCATGGGTGCCGAGGCCATCAAGAAGCGTCTTGAGAACTTCGACATGCAGGCCGAGTCCGACATGCTGCGCGACGTCATCGCCAACGGCAAGGGGCAGCGCAAGACGCGTGCCCTGAAGCGGCTCAAGGTGGTCAACGCCTTCCTGACCACCAACAACAGCCCGCTCGGCATGGTGCTGGACGCCGTCCCGGTGATCCCGCCGGAACTGCGCCCGATGGTCCAGCTGGACGGTGGCCGCTTCGCGACCTCCGACCTCAACGACCTCTACCGCCGCGTGATCAACCGTAACAACCGTCTCAAGCGCCTGCTTGACCTCGGTGCCCCGGAGATCATCGTCAACAACGAGAAGCGCATGCTTCAGGAAGCTGTTGACAGCCTCTTCGACAACGGCCGCCGCGGCCGTCCGGTCACCGGACCGGGCAACCGTCCGCTCAAGTCCCTGAGCGACATGCTCAAGGGCAAGCAGGGCCGTTTCCGCCAGAACCTCCTCGGCAAGCGCGTCGACTACTCCGGCCGTTCGGTCATCGTCGTCGGCCCGCAGCTGAAGCTGCACCAGTGTGGTCTGCCCAAGCAGATGGCCCTGGAGCTCTTCAAGCCGTTCGTGATGAAGCGGCTGGTTGACCTCAACCACGCACAGAACATCAAGTCGGCCAAGCGGATGGTGGAGCGTTACCGCCCGCAGGTTTGGGACGTCCTCGAAGAGATCATCACCGAGCACCCCGTGCTGCTGAACCGTGCACCTACCCTGCACCGTCTTGGCATCCAGGCGTTCGAGCCGCAGCTCGTCGAAGGCAAGGCAATCCAGCTTCACCCGCTGGTTTGTGGCGCCTTCAACGCCGACTTCGACGGCGACCAGATGGCAGTCCACCTGCCGCTGAGCCCCGAAGCCCAGGCCGAGGCACGCATCCTGATGCTGTCCTCGAACAACATCCTGAAGCCGTCGGACGGCCGCCCGGTGACCCTGCCGTCGCAGGATATGATCATCGGTCTCTACCACCTGACCACCAAGCGTGTCGGTTCAGCTGGCGAAGGCCGGATCTTCTCCTCGGTTGCGGAAGCCATCATGGCCTACGACCTCCACGAGCTGCACCTGAACTCCAAGGTCAAGATCCGCCTCGAAGGCTTCGTGCCCTACGCCGGCTGGGAAGCCCCGGAGGGCTGGGAGCCCGGTCAGACCGCACTGGTGGAGACCTCCCTCGGGCAGGTCATCTTCAACCAGACGCTGCCCGCGGACTACCCGTGGGTTGAGGATGTTGCCGACAAGGGCGAGCTGTCCCGGATCGTCAACGACCTCGCCGAGCGCTACCCGAAGGTCGTCACCGCGGCAACGCTGGACAACCTGAAGGATGCCGGTTTCTACTGGGCCACCCGCTCAGGCGTCACCGTTGCCATCTCCGACATCGAGGTGCCCAAGTCCAAGCCGGCGATCCTTGCCGGTTACGAGACCATGGCTGCCAAGATTCAGGGTCAGTACGACAAGGGCCTGATCGACGACGACGAGCGTCGCCAGGAACTGATCGAGATCTGGAACAAGGCCACGAACGAGATCGCCCAGGCGATGCGTGACAGCCTGTCCCCGATGAACACCATCAACCGCATGGTGTCCTCCGGCGCACGTGGTAACTGGATGCAGGTCCGTCAGATCGCGGGTATCCGTGGCCTGGTGGCCAACCCGAAGGGTGAAATCATCCCGCGTCCGATCAAGTCCTCCTACCGTGAGGGCCTGTCGGTGCTGGAATACTTCATCGCCACGCACGGTGCCCGTAAGGGTCTGGCTGACACCGCCCTGCGTACCGCCAACTCGGGTTACCTGACCCGTCGTCTGGTGGACGTCTCGCAGGACGTCATTGTCCGCGAAGAGGACTGCGGCACCGAGCGCGGCCTGGTGACCGCGATCGCGGTGGCTGACGCCAACGGTGAGCTCGTCCTGGACGAGAACGTCGAGAACAGCGCCTACGCCCGCACCCTGGCCGTTGACGTCCTTGACGCCTCGGGCAAGGTCCTGGCCGCGGCCGGCACCGACTGCGGCGACGTCGTCATTGCCGAACTGTTCGCAGCCGGCATCACTGAGGTCAAGGTCCGCTCCGTACTCACGTGTGAGTCCAGCGTCGGCACCTGCGCCCTGTGCTACGGCCGTTCGCTGGCCACGGGCAAGACCGTCGACATCGGTGAGGCAGTGGGCATCATCGCCGCACAGTCCATCGGTGAGCCGGGCACCCAGCTGACCATGCGTACGTTCCACACCGGTGGTGCAGTTTCCGCCAGCGGCGGCGACGACATCACCCAGGGTCTGCCCCGTATCCAGGAGCTCTTCGAAGCCCGTACTCCGAAGGGTGTTGCACCGATTGCTGAAGCAGCCGGCCGCATCGCCATCGAAGAGTCCGAGCGCCAGATGCGCCTGGTCATCACCCCGGATGACGGATCCGAAGAGATCGCCTACCCGGTGCTGCGCCGTTCACGTCTCCTCATCGAAGACGGCGATCACGTCAACGTCGGTCAGAAGCTCATCAACGGACCGGTCGATCCCAAGCAGGTGCTGCGCATCATGGGTCCCCGTGCCGCGCAGAAGTTCCTGGTGGACGAAGTCCAGGGCGTGTACCGCAGCCAGGGCATCGGTATCCACGACAAGCACGTCGAGGTTATCGTCCGCCAGATGCTGCGCCGCGTCACGGTCATCGAGTCCGGTGAATCGGATCTGCTGCCCGGCGAGCTCGCCGAACGCAGCCGTTTCGAAGAGGCCAACCGCCGCGTTGTGTCCGAGGGCAAGACGCCGGCGTCCGGCCGTCCCGAGCTCATGGGCATCACCAAGGCGTCCCTGGCGACCGAGTCCTGGCTGTCCGCAGCTTCCTTCCAGGAAACCACCCGCGTCCTGACGCAGGCGGCAATGGAAGGCAAGAGCGATCCGCTGCTCGGCCTCAAGGAAAACGTCATCATCGGTAAGCTCATCCCGGCCGGCACGGGTCTCCCGCGCTACACCGAGGTCACCGTGGAACCCACTGAAGAAGCAAAGGCCAACCTGTTCACCGGCCCCAGCGCATTCAGTGACTTCTCCTACGACACCCTGGGCGGCGACGGAGCTCCCGAGTTCCACGCCATCCCGCTGGATGACTACGATCTCGGCAGCGACTTCCGCTAACCGATAGTTCGGCGTCGGGCCCCGTCACCACTCTGCTTTCAGCGGAGTGGGGGCGGGGCCCTACCTGTCTGTCCAAGTAGCTGGCAGCTGAGGCCGTTATGGGCCCCCAAAACGGCCTTAGCTGCGAGTCAGTTGGGCAGAGGGGGCGCGATTAAGGGCTGGGAGCCGCCCGTGGTAGACTGGAGACTAATTGTTATTGTGGCAGTGGATGAGTGCGCCGGTTGCAGCTGAAAAGCTTAACCAGGACGACGTTTCCGGTTTGCAGGGTTCTTGTGCAACGTATGCCACATTTTCGCATGCCTAGGGGCAATTTGGGTCGAAAGTCCTTGGAACCCGGCGTGCGGTCCGACTATTAAGGCTTCGCCTCAGCTGCTCTGGAGAGAACTTCAAGGCTCGGGCGGCGAGGCGCAGCGACAAGAGAGCGTCCGCCAACGGCCGCTCCGGATAAAACGGAGAACACGAGAGTGCCTACGATTAACCAGCTGGTCCGCAAGGGCCGCACGCCTAAGGTCAAAAAGACCAAGGCCCCCGCGCTTAACGGCAGCCCGATGCGTCGCGGTGTTTGCACCCGCGTTTACACGACGACCCCGAAGAAGCCGAACTCGGCTCTGCGTAAGGTTGCACGTGTGCGCCTCAACGGTGGCATTGAAGTCACCGCTTACATCCCCGGTGTAGGCCACAACCTGCAGGAGCACTCCATTGTGCTCGTCCGCGGCGGCCGCGTGAAGGACCTTCCGGGTGTCCGCTACAAGATCGTCCGTGGCGCCCTCGATACCCAGGGTGTCAAGAACCGTAAGCAGGCCCGCAGCCGCTACGGCGCAAAGATGGAGAAGAAGTAATATGCCTCGCAAGGGTCCGGCCCCCAAGCGGCCGCTAGTTCTAGATCCCGTTTACGGCTCCCCGCTGGTTACCCAGCTCATCAACAAGGTGCTGGTTGACGGCAAGAAGTCCACCGCAGAGCGCATCGTATACGGTGCCCTCGAAGGTGCTCGCGCCAAGTCCGGCGGCGACCCCGTTGCAGCCCTCAAGAAGGCCATGGAGAACGTCAAGCCTTCGCTTGAGGTACGCTCCCGCCGTGTTGGTGGCGCCACTTACCAGGTTCCGGTCGAGGTCAAGCCGGGTCGCTCGACGGCCCTCGCCCTCCGCTGGCTGGTCGGCTACTCCAAGGCCCGTCGCGAAAAGACGATGACCGAGCGCCTCCAGAACGAGATCCTGGATGCCTCCAACGGTCTCGGTGCCGCTGTGAAGCGTCGCGAAGACACCCACAAGATGGCCGAGTCCAACAAGGCCTTCGCACACTACCGCTGGTAATACTTCCCGGACGCCGCCGGCTCGACTGAGCCGGCGGCGAACGTGCAGTCCATCCGAAAGGGAGACACCGTGGCACAGGACGTGCTTACCGACCTTAGCAAGGTCCGCAACATCGGCATCATGGCCCACATCGATGCCGGCAAGACCACTACTACCGAGCGCATCCTGTTCTACACAGGTGTGAACCACAAGATCGGCGAAACGCACGACGGCGCTTCGACGACTGACTGGATGGAACAGGAAAAGGAACGCGGCATCACCATCACGTCTGCCGCCGTGACCTGCTTCTGGGAAAACAACCAGATCAACATCATCGACACCCCCGGCCACGTTGACTTCACGGTTGAGGTTGAGCGCTCCCTGCGCGTCCTCGACGGTGCAGTCGCCGTGTTCGACGGCAAGGAAGGCGTGGAGCCGCAGTCTGAGACTGTTTGGCGCCAGGCTGACAAGTACAACGTCCCGCGCATCTGCTTCGTCAACAAGATGGACAAGCTCGGCGCTGACTTCTACTTCACCGTCGACACCATCATCAGCCGCCTCGGTGCCAAGCCGCTCGTCATGCAGCTGCCGATCGGCGCCGAGAACGACTTCATCGGCGTCGTCGACCTCCTTTACATGCGTGCGCTGGTATGGCCCGGCGACGCTAAGGGTGACGTCACCATGGGTGCCAAGTACGAGATCCGCGAGATCCCGGCTGACCTCCAGGCGAAGGCCGACGAGTACCGCGCGCAGCTCATTGAGACTGTTGCCGAGTCCTCCGAGGAACTCATGGAGAAGTACCTCGAAGGCGAAGAGATCAGCATCGACGAGCTCAAGGCCGGCATCCGCAAGATGACGATCAACTCCGAGATCTACCCGGTCTTCTGTGGTTCTGCCTTCAAGAACCGCGGCGTCCAGCCGATGCTCGACGCTGTGGTGGACTACCTGCCGAACCCGCTCGACGTCCCGCCGATGATCGGTCACGATCCCCGCGACGAAGAGAAGGAACTGACCCGCAAGCCTTCCTCCGAAGAGCCGTTCTCCGCGCTGGCCTTCAAGATCGCCGCGCACCCGTTCTTCGGCCAGCTCACCTTCATCCGCGTGTACTCCGGTCACGTGGAAGCAGGCTCCCAGGTGGTCAACTCCACCAAGGGCAAGAAGGAGCGCATCGGCAAGCTGTTCCAGATGCACGCCAACAAGGAAATGCCCGTCGAGGGCGCTACCGCCGGCCACATCTACGCAGCGATCGGCCTGAAGGACACCACCACGGGCGACACCCTGTGCGATCCGGCCAACCAGATTGTCCTCGAGTCCATGAGCTTCCCGGAGCCCGTGATCTCAGTTGCGATCGAGCCGAACACCAAGGGTGACCAGGAGAAGCTCTCCACGGCTATCCAGAAGCTCTCCGCTGAGGACCCGACCTTCCAGGTCTCCCTCAACGAAGACACCGGCCAGACCATCATCGCCGGCATGGGCGAGCTCCACCTGGACATCCTGGTGGACCGCATGCGCCGCGAATTCAAGGTCGAGGCGAACGTTGGCAAGCCGCAGGTTGCTTACCGCGAAACCATCAAGCGTGCTGTAGAGCGTCACGACTACACGCACAAGAAGCAGACCGGTGGTTCCGGCCAGTTCGCAAAGATCCAGATCGCGATCGAGCCGCTGGACACCTCAGGCGGCGAGCTGTACGAGTTCGAGAACAAGGTCACCGGTGGCCGCGTTCCGCGCGAGTACATCCCGTCGGTCGACGCCGGTATCCAGGATGCGCTGAACGACGGCGTCCTGGCCGGTTACCCGGTTGTCGGCATCAAGGCAACGCTGATTGACGGCGCTTACCACGATGTTGACTCCTCGGAAATGGCGTTCAAGATCGCCGGCCGTATGGCTTTCAAGGAAGCCGCACGCAAGGCGAACCCTGTTCTGCTCGAACCGCTGATGGATGTCGAGGTCCGCACCCCTGAGGAATACATGGGTGAAGTTATCGGTGACCTCAACTCCCGCCGTGGCCAGATGCAGTCCATGGAGGATGCCCAGGGCGTCAAGGTCATTCGCGCGCACGTCCCGCTGTCCGGCATGTTCGGCTACATCGGTGACCTGCGCTCGAAGACCCAGGGCCGCGCTGTGTACTCCATGACGTTCAACAGCTACGCCGAGGTCCCGAAGGCAGTTGCCGACGAGATCATCCAGAAGAACCGCGGCGAGTAGTCCCTAGGACGCATCGCAGCAGCAAGAACTCGGATGCGTCTCCGCCCGCGGGGATTCATCTGGTGCAAGTGGCCGGACTCCGGTCAGCTGTAGTCCGGCCAGGCCGGAGTTCGGCCGCCTGCACGAACAGGCTCTAGGCACTAGCATTAGTACCTGAATCTGCAATTTCACCAATCCAAAGCCCCCCAAGTAGACTTACTGGAGTTTCTGTCGCGACAAGCGCGGCCGAAGGGTAAGTCATTTGAAAACGTTCTAGGAGGAACCTGTGGCAAAGGCAAAGTTCGAGCGGACTAAGCCGCACGTTAACATCGGTACCATTGGTCACGTTGACCACGGTAAGACGACGCTGACGGCCGCCATTTCCAAGGTGCTGTACGACAAGTACCCGACTCTCAACGAGAAGCGTGACTTCGCGTCGATTGACTCTGCACCCGAAGAGCGTCAGCGCGGCATTACCATCAACATCTCCCACGTTGAGTACCAGACCGAGAAGCGCCACTACGCACACGTAGACGCTCCGGGTCACGCTGACTACATCAAGAACATGATCACCGGCGCTGCTCAGATGGACGGTGCAATCCTCGTGGTTGCCGCCACTGACGGCCCGATGGCTCAGACCCGCGAGCACGTTCTGCTTGCCCGCCAGGTTGGCGTTCCCTACCTGCTGGTCGCGCTGAACAAGGCAGACATGGTTGATGACGAGGAACTCCTCGACCTCGTCGAAATGGAAGTTCGTGAGCTGCTCAGCTCGCAGGGCTTCGATGGCGATGAGGCTCCGGTTGTCCGCGTTTCCGGCCTGAAGGCCCTCGAAGGCGACCCGGTTTGGGTCAAGTCCGTTGAGGACCTCATGGCAGCTGTCGACGAGTCCGTTCCGGACCCGATCCGTGACCGCGACAAGCCCTTCCTGATGCCGATCGAAGACGTCTTCACGATCACCGGCCGTGGCACCGTTGTTACGGGCCGCGCCGAGCGTGGAACCCTCGCCATCAACTCCGAGGTCGAGATCGTCGGCATCCGCCCGATCCAGAAGACCACGGTTACCGGTATCGAGATGTTCCACAAGCAGCTCGACGAAGCATGGGCCGGCGAGAACTGTGGCCTCCTGCTCCGCGGTCTGAAGCGCGACGATGTCGAGCGTGGCCAGGTTGTCGTCAAGCCGGGTTCCATCACCCCGCACACCGACTTCGAGGCTAACGTCTACATCCTCTCCAAGGACGAAGGCGGACGTCACAACCCGTTCTACTCCAACTACCGCCCGCAGTTCTACTTCCGCACCACGGACGTAACCGGCGTTATCACCCTGCCGGAAGGCACGGAAATGGTTATGCCCGGCGACAACACTGAGATGACCGTTGCGCTCATCCAGCCGATCGCTATGGAAGAGGGCCTCGGCTTCGCTATCCGCGAAGGCGGCCGCACCGTTGGTTCGGGACGCGTCACCAAGATCCTCAAGTAGTACTTGCTGATCACGGTTGACCTGGCCGGCTGACGGCCACGGAAAACTAGGGAACAGCCCCGCTGCATCTGCAGCGGGGCTGTTCTTTTTAAGTTCCTGCTACCTTTGCAGGTAGGGGAAAGGAGCTCACCATGGGCTGGTTTATTTTTCTGCTGCTCGTCGTCGGGGCAGCGGTCGCATACTTCTGGGTGAAGAAGCACTTCCGCCAGGAGATCGAGCGTGCCAAGCGCATCAACCGGGCAAACCGCGAGTAGTAGTCTCCGGCCGCGCCCGTCTGTTTAGATGCTTCTTGGCCCCCGGGCCCGTGCGAGGGCCTGGTACCAGTAGTAGGACTCCTTTGGCGTGCGCTGTTGGGTGTCGAAGTCCACGTGAACCAGGCCGAAGCGCTGGGAGTAGCCGGCCGCCCACTCGAAGTTGTCCATGAGGGTCCAGACGTAGTAGCCAAGCAGTTCGACGTCGTGGGCTATGCCCCCGGCGGAGGTGGCCTCCACCGCCTCGTGGAGGTGCGCGGCGAGGTAGCTGATCCGCCCGGCGTCGGGGATAGGTCCCGTGACGTGGTCCGGTTCGGGGAAGCTCGCCCCGCTCTCGGTGATGAACAGCGGTGGCAGTGACGCGCCGTACCGGTCCTTCAGCTCCCGGAGCAGGACACCCAGGTGGTCCGGAGCGACGGGCCAGCCGAAACCCGTGTGCTCGTACTCCGGGAACGCGGCGAGGTGGAAGGGCACCTTCAGCATCGCTTCCGCGTCTCCGGTAGGGCTGTCGACGCCGCGGCCCGTGGCCACACGCACGGGATAGTAGTAGTTCAGGCCGTAGAAATCCAGCGGCTGGTGGATGGCGGTGAGGTCCGCGTCGGGGATGCTCCGCAGCGAACGGAACCACGGCCGGGCGATCAAGGGCGGCCTAGGGAAGCGGCCCAACAGGATCGGGTCGGCGTAGAGGCGGTTCAACAGGAGGTCGAACACCCCGGCGAGCAGCCGGTCCGAGACCGAGCCGGTTGCCGGACGGACCGGTGAGTGCAGGTTCGAGACGCCGACGGTGCCGCTGACGCCTTCTGCGCGCAGCGCCTGCACCGCCAGGCCGTGGCCAAGGAGCTGATGGTGCACGGACGGAAGGGCATCGAAGAGCAGGTCGTGCCCGGGTGCATGGGTGCCCAGGGCGTACCCGTTCAGAGTTACCGAGGCGGGCTCGTTGAGCGTGACCCACTGCGCCACGCGATCGCCGAACCGCTTGCCGGCAGCCGCGCTGTACTCGGCAAACCGTTCCGCCGTCGTGCGGTTCATCCAGCCGCCCCGCTGCTCGAGGGGGAGCGGCGTATCCCAGTGGTACAGGGTGGCCATAGGAGAGATGCCGGCGGCGAGCAGCTGGTCGATGAGTCGGTCATAGAAGTCCAGACCGGCCGCATTGAAGGGCCCTGTCCCCTCGGGCTGGACCCGCGGCCAGGAGATCGAGAAGCGGTAGGAGTCGATTCCGAGCTCGCGCATGAGCCTGATGTCTTCGGCGGCGCGGTTATAGTGATCGCATGCGATAGCGGGGGAGTGCCCGTGCAGGATGTTCCCCGGCTTCTCGGCAAACGCGTCCCAGCCGGAGGGCCCGCGGCCGCCGGCGTCGAGGCCGCCCTCGATCTGGAAGGCAGCGGAGGCGACACCCAGGGTGAACCCGGGCCTCAGGCGGGCGGCGAGGGCCTGAACTGCCACAGAATCCTGCACAGTCATGCCCCTATCATCTATTCGATGGCGGAGGAGGACAATGTCCGAACGGCCCCTTCGCGGGGACTGATTCGCTTCTGCCCGCAAATTCCGGCATACTAGATGAGTTGTTCAAGCGCTCTTTCGCGTCCCGATCCGGATAATGCCGGGTGTCAGGGTCCAAGTAAGAGACCAAACATAACCCACTCCCCATGGAATTGCGGACTCGTATGTGTGAAAACGTGCGACACGCCCGACCGCGGGGGTCGGTTACGTCGGCAGGTTGAGGAACCCGGATCCTTCCGGATTCAGCTTGTGCGGCGGGTGGTAGTCACGACTTCAAATGCTTCGGCAGCCACACAACACGTAAGTGAACAGGGCAGCCCCAATCAGGGGAAGCACAGACTGAAAGAGAGTCAGGCGACATGGCGGGACAAAAAATCCGCATCCGGCTGAAGTCATACGACCACGAGGTCATTGACGTTTCAGCACGGAAGATCGTTGAGACGGTCACGCGCGCAGGCGCAACGGTAGTTGGCCCCGTGCCGCTGCCGACGGAGAAGAACGTGTACTGCGTTATCCGCTCTCCGCACAAGTACAAGGACAGCCGCGAGCACTTCGAAATGCGCACGCACAAGCGTCTGATCGACATCATCGACCCCACGCCTAAGGCTGTTGACTCGCTCATGCGTCTCGACCTGCCGGCCGACGTGAACATCGAAATCAAGCTGTAGGGAGGTGCTGAGAGACTATGACCGCAACCCGTAACGTAAAGGGCCTGCTGGGCACGAAGCTCGGCATGACCCAGGTCTGGGACGAGAACAACAAGCTCATCCCCGTCACTGTGGTCCAGGCTGACTCGAACGTCATCACGCAGCTGCGCAACGCAGAAACTGATGGCTATGTCGCCGTTCAGATCGGCTACGGCCAGATCGATCCCCGCAAGGTCACCAAGCCGCTGGCTGGTCACTTTGAAAAGGCAGGCGTCACGCCTCGCCGCCACGTCGTAGAACTGCGCACTGCAGATGCTGACTCTTACGAGCTGGGCCAGGAGCTCTCCGTAGAGCTCTTCGAAGCCGGCCAGAAGATCGACGTCGTTGGCACCACCAAGGGTAAGGGCTTCGCCGGTGTTATGAAGCGTCACGGCTTCCACGGCGTTGGAGCTTCCCACGGTGCCCACAAGAACCACCGTAAGCCCGGTTCAATCGGTGGCGCATCCACCCCGAGCCGCGTCTTCAAGGGCATGAAAATGGCCGGCCGCATGGGCGCCGTTCGTCACACCACGCTGAACCTCACGGTCCACGCGGTTGACGTCGAGAAGTCGCTGCTCCTGATCAAGGGCGCCGTTCCCGGTGCCCGCGGCCAGGTCGTACTCGTACGCACCGCCGTGAAGGGAGCCTAGTTCAATGACTAGCACTGTCAAGGTTGACCTGCCTGCAGAGATCTTCGACGTACAGACCAACGTGCCGCTGCTGCACCAGGTCGTCGTTGCCCAGCTCGCTGCTGCTCGCCAGGGTACCCACAAGACCAAGACCCGCGCCGAAGTTTCCGGTGCAGGTCGCAAGCCGTTCAAGCAGAAGGGCACCGGCCGCGCCCGTCAGGGTTCCATCCGTGCTCCTCACATGACCGGTGGTGGCGTTGTCCACGGCCCCACGCCGCGTGACTACAGCCAGCGCACCCCCAAGAAGATGATTGCTGCTGCACTGCGCGGCGCACTCTCGGACCGTGCCCGCAACGGCCGCGTCCACGTCATCGCTGACCTGGTTGCCGGCTCCAAGCCGTCCTCCAAGGAAGCACTGGCAACCCTGCGCGGAGTTTCCGAGCGCAAGAACCTGCTCGTTGTCATTGAGCGCGCCAACGATGTTGCTGCACTGTCCGTGCGCAACCTCGAGGAAGTTCACGTTCTGTACGCAGACCAGCTGAACACCTACGACGTTCTTGTTTCCGACGACGTAGTCTTCACCAAGGCTGCCTACGAAGCATTTGTTGCTGACAAGGTTGCAAAGAACGAGGAGGATGCCAAGTGAGTGCAGCCACCATCAAAGACCCGCGCGACGTCGTGCTTGCACCCGTCGTCTCGGAAAAGAGCTACGGCCTGATCGACGAGGGCAAGTACACCTTCCTGGTGGACCCCCGCTCGAACAAGACCGAGATCAAGCTGGCCGTGGAGAAGATTTTCTCCGTCAAGGTCGAATCGATCAACACCATCAACCGTGCCGGTAAGCGCAAGCGCACCAAATTCGGCTGGGGTACCCGCAAGAACACCAAGCGTGCCATTGTGAGCCTCAAAGAAGGCACTATCGACATCTTCGGCGGTCCGCTTTCATAGCGGAGACCACTTTAACGAGGAAATAAATTATGGGAATCCGTAAATACAAGCCGACTACCCCGGGCCGTCGTGGCTCGAGCGTAGCGGACTTCACTGAAATCACGCGGTCGACGCCGGAAAAGTCGTTGGTACGTCCCCTCCCGAAAAAGGGTGGCCGTAACAACACCGGTAAGATCACGACCCGTCACAAGGGTGGTGGACACAAGCGCCAGTACCGTCTGATCGACTTCCGTCGCCACGACAAGGACGGCGTCAACGCCCGCGTTGCCGAAATCGAGTACGACCCGAACCGTACGGCTCGCATCGCACTCCTGCACTACGTTGATGGCACCAAGCGTTACATCATCGCCCCGAACAAGCTGTCCCAGGGCGATTTCGTAGAGGCCGGCGCCGACGCTGACATCAAGCCGGGCAACAACCTGCCGCTGCGCAACATCCCCGTCGGTACCGTTATCCACGCAGTCGAACTGCGTCCGGGTGGCGGCGCCAAGATGGCCCGTTCCGCTGGCGCTTCTGTTCAGCTCGTCGCCAAGGAAGGCCGTTTCGCCCAGCTGCGTCTGCCCTCCGGCGAAATCCGCAACGTTGACGTGCGCTGCCGCGCAACCGTCGGCGAGGTCGGCAACGCTGAGCAGTCGAACATCAACTGGGGCAAGGCCGGCCGTATGCGGTGGAAGGGCGTTCGCCCGACCGTCCGTGGTGTCGCCATGAACCCGGTTGACCACCCGCACGGTGGTGGTGAAGGTAAGACCTCCGGTGGTCGTCACCCGGTCAACCCCAACGGTAAGCCTGAAGGCCGTACCCGCCGCCCCAACAAAGAGAGCGACAAGCTTATTGTTCGTCGCCGTCGTACTGGCAAGAACAAGCGATAGGAGCCTGGACACATGCCACGCAGCCTGAAAAAAGGTCCTTTCGTTGACCAGCACCTCTTTGTGAAGGTAGCCAGGGAAAACGAAAAGGGCACCAAGAACGTCATCAAGACCTGGTCCCGCCGTTCGATGATCGTCCCCGACATGCTCGGCCACACGATCGCCGTGCACGACGGACGCAAGCACATCCCCGTGTTTGTCACTGAGTCGATGGTCGGGCACAAGCTCGGCGAATTCGCTCCCACGCGGACATTCCGCGGCCATGTCAAGGACGACCGTAAGGGCAAGCGCCGCTAGGCGCCTGCACTTACGTCAAAGACGAGAGAAGGAAAGCAATGGAAGCCAAGGCAATTGCGCGTCACATCCGCGTAACGCCTATGAAGGCCCGGCGCGTCGTCAACCTTGTTCGTGGTAAGCAAGCGAATGAGGCTCTGGCAATTCTGAAGTTTGCCCCCCAGGCAGCTTCGGAGCCGGTATTCAAGGTAGTTCAGTCGGCAATCTCCAACGCCCGGGTCCTCGCGGACCGCGACGGCGTGGCGTTTGACGAAGGTGACCTCATCATCAGCGAAGCGTTTGTTGATGAAGGCCCGACCATGAAGCGGTTCCAGCCGCGAGCTCAGGGTCGTGCATTTCAGATCAAGAAGCGCACGAGCCACATCACCGTGGTAGTCGCTACCCCGGAGAAAGAGGAGGCTCGCTAAGTGGGACAGAAAGTTAACCCGCACGGGTTCCGACTCGGCATCACCACCGATCACGTATCGCACTGGTTTGCTGACAGCACCAAGGCTGGCCAGCGGTACAAGGACTTCGTTCGCGAAGACATCCGCATCCGCCAGCTCATGTCCACGGGCATGGAGCGCGCCGGCATCGCCAAGGTCGAGATCGAGCGCACCCGCGACCGTGTCCGCGTGGATATCCACACGGCACGTCCGGGCATCGTCATCGGCCGCCGCGGCGCTGAAGCAGACCGCATCCGCGGCGAGCTCGAAAAGCTCACCGGCAAGCAGGTTCAGCTGAACATCCTCGAGGTCAAGAACCCCGAGATGGAAGCCCAGCTTGTTGCCCAGGGCGTTGCTGAGCAGCTGACTTCCCGCGTGGCGTTCCGCCGCGCGATGAAGAAGGCCATGCAGTCCGCACAGCGTGCCGGTGCCAAGGGTATCCGTATCGCTTGCTCCGGTCGTCTGGGCGGCGCTGAAATGTCCCGCTCGGAGTTCTACCGCGAAGGCCGTGTGCCCCTGCACACCCTGCGTGCGAACATCGACTACGGCTTCTACGAGGCCAAGACCACCTTCGGCCGCATCGGCGTGAAGGTCTGGATCTACAAGGGCGACGTCACCGCCAAGGAACTGGCTCAGCAGGCAGCTGCTGCTCCGTCCCGCGGCCGTGGTGCCAGCGACCGCCCGGGCCGCCCGGGTGGCGCTGACCGTGGTGACCGCCGTCGTCGTAACGACCGTCCGGCAGCTGAGGCAGCACCCGCTGCCGCCGAAGCTCCGGCAGTTGAGGCAGCTGCACCGGCAGTAGAAGGAGGACAGGCTTAAATGCTTATCCCACGTCGAGTAAAGCACCGTAAGCAGCACCACCCGGGTCGTTCCGGCGCTGCTACGGGCGGCACCCAGGTCTCCTTCGGTGAGTGGGGCATCCAGGCTCTGAGCCCTGCCTACGTCACGAACCGTCAGATCGAATCTGCCCGTATCGCGATGACCCGCCACATCAAGCGTGGCGGAAAGGTCTGGATCAACATTTACCCGGACCGTCCGCTGACGAAGAAGCCTGCCGAAACCCGCATGGGTTCCGGTAAGGGTTCTCCGGAATGGTGGGTCTCAAACGTCAAGCCGGGCCGGGTTCTCTTCGAACTCTCCGGTGTCAGTGAAGAGGTAGCTCGCGAGGCCCTGCGCCTGGCAATCCACAAGCTGCCGTTGAAGGCACGCATTGTGCGTCGCGAAGGTGGTGAGTAGAAATGGCAGTAGGATCCAAGGAACTTGCATCCGCACAGCTGGACGGTTTCGACAACGAGCGTCTCGTTGAAGAACTCCGCAAGGCCAAGGAAGAGCTGTTCAACCTGCGTTTCCAGTCCGCCACCGGTCAGCTGGAGAACCACGGTCGTCTGCGCGCGGTAAAGAAGGACATCGCCCGCATCTACACCGTTCTCCGCGAACGCGAGCTGGGCATTCGTGCCGAGGTTGCCGCACCGGTTGTGGAAGCCAAGGAAGAGAAGAAGTCCAAGAAGGCTGCAACCAAGAAGGCCGAGAAGGCTGAAACGGTTGAAACCGAGGAGGATGCCAAGTGAGTGAAAAGGACGAGAACGTGACGGAAACTGTTTCCGGCGCAGCCAAGGCTGACGAGCGCGGTTACCGTAAGACGAAGCGCGGCTACGTCGTCTCGGACAAGATGGAAAAGACCATCGTTGTCCAGGTCGAAGACCGCGTGAAGCACGCCCTCTACGGCAAGGTCATCCGCCGCAACGCCAAGATCAAGGCTCACGACGAAGAGAACAGCGCCGGCATCGGCGACCTCGTGCTCCTCGCCGAGACCCGCCCGCTGTCCGCTACCAAGCGGTGGCGCCTGGTCGAGATCCTCGAAAAGGCCAAGTAACACCTGCAGCTTTGCTGCCTGTGCTACGGCAGAAGCCCTCGTTCCCCCTTTGGGGGAGCGGGGGCTTCCGCGTTGTCCGGGAAATCTTGGGGCCGCGGCTCGCGGTGTCACGGGCAGCAGGCTTTCACGAAGCGTACGACGCCGGCGGGCCGGGTTTCCGGGGGAGCGCCGCTGCCGCCGGGCCAAAAAGTTTCCCTGCCTGACTCCGTCGGGCGCTGCGGGCCGCAGGGGCGGCGGTGGTGTATCCGGTTCGGGGCCCGTTCCCGGTTCAGTCCGGGCAGCCGCCGGAGTTCATGGCTTGGCGTCCATGATGCGCAGCACCGGGTGGCCGTCGACGTCCTGGAGTGGGAAGTAGACCCGATGCGTTGCCGGGTCGACGGCCACCGTGTGGGCGTTGTCGGCCAGCTTGCCGGACGCCTTTGGTGCCAGGGCACGGTTCTGCTCATCAAAAACACTGACGACACCCGACTCCGACGCGATGTAGAGACGGTGCAGTCCCTGATCGAAGGCCAGCACGTCCGGGCTGTCGCCGGTGTCGAACCGTGCGGTGACCTGTCTGGTGTGCAGATCCAGGACCAGGAGCTTCGCGCTGCCCTCGCAGGCGATGAACGCCAGCTTGTTGGCCCCGTCGACATAGAGGCCGTGGTTGCTGGCGCAGTCCGGGACCGGGATTCTGTCGGTGACCGTGTCGGCGGCCGGGTCGATGATAACCAGCTCGTTGCGGTCCTGGACATTGACCATGACCGTTCCGCTGGCCGGGTCGTAGACGCTGTTGCCTGCTTCCCCGCCGATCTCGATCGGGGATTTGGCCGTATTCGTGGCGAGGTCGATCACCGTTTCGGCGTGGTCGTGTTCGTTGGAGACGTAGGCCTTGCCGTGCACCGGGTCGTAGGCGATCCCGTCCGGCGTGTTGCCTGCCGGCACCCGGGCGGTCACCGTGAGGGTGTTGGTGTCGATGATGGCGACCTCGTTCGTTCCCGAGACGGCGGCCAGGAGGAGATGCCGGTCGGGTGCGAGGGTGACTCCGTGAACCGAGGGGGTTCCCGGCACCGTTCCGACCACCGTGCCGTTGGCGAGATCGACCGCATGGATGGTGCCGTCACCGAGGTGGGCGATATAGAGCCGCTTCGCTCCGGCGTCCAGAGCCTGGTAGTCGAGCCTGCTTGCCGCGCCGGGCAGGGCGATGTCCTGGACCTGGGTCAACGGCAGCGCCGACGCCGGGGCCGGCCCCGAGCAGGCTGTTACGGCGCCCGGCAACAGAATCAGGATCCCTGCCGAGATAAACCGGGTCATTGACGGCTTGCGCGATGGTTTCAGTCCCATGGCTGGCTCCGTTCGGTCAGGGACGATGAGTTTGGCGACGAGGGGACCAGAGGGCCTGCCGCCCGAGGCGCGTTGCCGCGCCCTGACCAGCGCTGGCGTGTGCAGGTGGCGTAGCTGTGATATGGGGATACGCCGAAAACGTGCTAAGATTTTGAGTTTGTATGGCGCCTTTTGCGCGCCGTCATCAACCTCGTAAACAATCGTGCCACGGCATAGTGCCCCCTTGCGCCCCGATCCGTCGGAACCGCCTGGGAAGCAAATGTTTTTGGCACGGGCGTTTAGGCCTGGTCTGGCAAAATCCAGGCAGGTCAAGAGACACCCCGATCAACCGTTCCGCAAGGCTCATTCCGTAGGAAGATTTTCGGTCTGAGAACCAGCGCGACGCAAGGAGTAAATAGTGATTCAGCAGGAGTCGCGACTCAAGGTCGCCGACAACACGGGTGCTAAGGAAATCCTTACCATTCGCGTTCTCGGTGGATCTGGCCGTCGCTACGCAGGCATTGGCGACGTAATCGTCGCTACCGTCAAGGACGCAATTCCGGGCGGCAACGTAAAGAAGGGCGACGTCGTCAAGGCTGTCATCGTCCGTACCAAGAAGGAACGCCGCCGTGCGGATGGTTCCTACATCAAGTTTGACGAGAACGCAGCCGTCATCCTGAAGAACGACGGTGACCCCCGCGGTACCCGCATCTTCGGACCGGTTGGTCGTGAACTTCGCGACAAGAAGTTCATGAAGATCGTTTCTCTGGCTCCGGAGGTGCTCTAGTCCATGGCTAAGATCAAGAAGGGTGACCTCGTTCAGGTCATCACTGGCGCCAAGGCTGAGCGCGGCGGCGACAAGGGCAAGCAGGGCAAGGTTCTGCGCGTATTCCCGGAGACCAACCGCGTGCTGGTCGAAGGCATTAACCGCGTAACCAAGCACACCAAGGTCGGTCAGTCGCAGCGCGGCACCAAGACCGGTGGCATCGAGGTCGTCGAGGCTTCGATCCACATCTCCAACGTGGCTCTGGTTGACCCGTCCACCAAGAAGCCCACGCGCGTCGGTTTCCGCACCGAGACCGTTGAGCGCGATGGCGTGAAGCGTGAAGTGCGCGTCCGCGTGGCCAAGAGCTCAGGGAAGGACATCTAATGACTGAGACTCTCGAGACTCCGGCAAGCAAGATCGTTCCTCGTCTGAAGACCAAGTACGCCGATTCCATCAAGAACACGCTGACTGAGGAATTCAAGTACCAGAACGTCAACCAGGTTCCCCGCCTGGTCAAGGTCGTTGTGAACATGGGTGTTGGAGATGCCGCCAAGGACTCCAAGCTGATCGACGGCGCTGTCCGCGATCTCACCCTGATCACCGGCCAGAAGCCGCAGGTAACCAAGGCACGCAAGTCGATCGCACAGTTCAAGCTGCGCGAAGGCATGCCGATCGGTGCGCACGCGACTCTGCGTGGCGACCGTATGTGGGAATTCCTGGACCGTCTGGTCACGCTGGCACTGCCGCGTATCCGCGACTTCCGTGGCCTCAGTGGCAAGCAGTTCGACGGCAACGGCAACTACACCTTCGGTCTGACCGAGCAGGTTATGTTCCACGAAATCGACCAGGATTCCATCGACCGCGTACGCGGCATGGACATCACTGTCGTGACCACTGCCAAGACTGACGACGAAGGCCGCGCGCTGCTCAAGGCGCTTGGCTTCCCGTTCAAGACCGAAGACTAATCTAGCTACGTAAAAGGTCCGGCCGCGCTGTTTCCGGTTTATTTTCGGAAAAGCAGCGTGGCGGAAACCGTTATGAGGAAGGGCAAGAGCCCACATGACAATGACAGATCCCGTCGCAGACATGCTTACGCGTCTGCGCAACGCTAACTCGGCATACCACGATTCCGTGTCCATGCCGTACAGCAAGCTCAAGGCACGCGTTGCCGACATCCTGAAGGCTGAAGGTTACATCGCCTCCTGGAAAGAAGAAGACGCTGAGGTTGGCAAGAAGCTGACCCTCGAGCTCAAGTTCGGTCCGAACCGCGAGCGTTCAATCGCTGGCGTTCGTCGTATTTCCAAGCCGGGACTGCGCGTTTACGCAAAGTCCACCAACCTGCCGCACGTGCTCGGTGGCCTGGGTGTCGCAATCCTGTCCACCTCTTCCGGCCTCTTGACTGACAAGCAGGCCGGCAAGAAGGGCGTGGGCGGCGAAGTCCTCGCTTACGTCTGGTAACGGGAAAGGAAGAGAATAATGTCACGTATTGGACGTCTCCCCATCACCGTTCCTGCCGGCGTTGAGGTCAAGGTTGACGGCTCTGTCGTCAGCGTCAAGGGTTCCAAAGGCGAGCTGAGCCACACTGTGCCCAGCCCGATTGAGGTTTCCCTGGAAGATGGCACCCTGACTGTCGCCCGCCCGAACGACGAGCGCGCCTCACGTGCGCTGCACGGCCTGACCCGCACCCTGATCGCCAACATGATCCAGGGTGTCACCGCAGGCTACGAGAAGAAGCTTGAGATTGTCGGTACCGGTTACCGCGTCCAGGCCAAGGGTTCTGACCTGGAGTTCGCTCTGGGCTTCAGCCACCCCGTCAACGTCTCGGCACCGAACGGCATCACCTTTGCAGTTGAGACCCCGACCAAGCTCTCTGTTTCAGGTATCTCCAAGCAGCAGGTCGGCGAGGTTGCTGCCAACATTCGCAAGCTGCGGAAGCCGGACCCCTACAAGGGCAAGGGCATCCGTTACGCAGGCGAAGTCATCCGCCGCAAGGTCGGAAAGGCTGGTAAGTAACCATGGCGATCGCAATTAACAAGAAGCGTACGAACAAGAGCAAGTCTGCCCAGCGCAGCCGCCGCCAGCTTCGTATCCGCAAGCGCATCTCCGGTACGGCTGTACGCCCGCGTCTGGTCGTCAACCGCTCCGCACGTCACGTATTCGTCCAGGTTGTCGATGACACCAAGGGCCTGACCGTGGCAAGCGCCTCCACGTTGGAAGCCGACCTTCGTGCATTCGACGGTGACAAGACCGCCAAGGCCAAGCGCGTTGGCGAGCTCGTCGCCGAGCGTGCCAAGGCTGCCGGTATCGAAGCAGTTGTCTTCGACCGCGGTGGTAACAAGTACCACGGCCGCATCGCCGCCGTCGCTGACGGCGCACGTGAAGGTGGGCTGTCACTGTGACCGAAAATAACGAAAAGGACATTCAGGTGACTGAAGCTGTAGCTGCTCCGGCAACTGAGACCGCTGCGCCTGCGACCGCCGATGACCGCCGTGGTGGCGCTCGTCGTGGCGAGCGTGGCGACCGCGGCCAGGGCCGTGGCGACCGTGGCGGCCGTGGTGGCCGTGACGGCGGCCGCGAGGCCGAGAAGAGCCAGTTCGTAGAGCGCGTCGTAACCATCAACCGCGTTTCCAAGGTCGTCAAGGGTGGTCGTCGCTTCAGCTTCACCGCCCTCGTCGTCGTCGGTGACGGCAACGGCATGGTCGGCGTCGGCTACGGCAAGGCCAAGGAAGTTCCCGCCGCCATCGCGAAGGGCGTTGAAGAGGCCAAGAAGTCCTTCTTCCGCGTTCCCCGCGTCGGCAGCACCATCCCGCACCGTGTTCAGGGCGAAGCCGCTGCAGGCGTCGTAATGCTGCGTCCGGCTTCCGCCGGTACCGGTGTTATCGCCGGCGGCCCGGTCCGTGCAGTACTGGAGTGCGTGGGCATCCACGACATCCTCTCCAAGTCGCTCGGTTCCTCCAACGCCATCAACATCGTTCACGCGACCGTTGATGCGCTGAAGCGCCTCGAAGAGCCGGCAGCAGTGGCAGCACGCCGCGGCCTGCCCCTCGACGAGATCGCTCCGCCGGCCCTGGTACGTGCACTTCTGAACCAGAAGGCAGGTGTCTGAGTCATGGCTAAGAACCTGATTCCCTCCGACGCTCAGTTGGAGATCACTCAGATCAAGTCCGCCATTGGCGGCAAGCAGAACCAGCGCGACACCCTTCGGTCCCTCGGCCTGAAGCGGATCGGACACACCGTTGTCCGCACCGCCGACGCCGTGACCGTCGGAATGCTCAACACGGTTCCGCACCTGGTAAAGGTAGAGGAGGCGAAGTAAATGGCAGAGAAGAACACCGCCGAAAAGGCACAGGGCGCCGCTGAAAAGCAGAACGCACTGAAGGTTCACCACCTGCGTCCCGCCCCGGGTGCCAAGACCGCCAAGACCCGTGTTGGTCGTGGTGAAGGTTCCAAGGGTAAGACCGCCGGTCGCGGTACCAAGGGTACGAAGGCCCGCTACCAGATCAAGGCTGGCTTTGCCGGCGGCCAGCTGCCGCTGCACATGCGCCTGCCGAAGCTGCGCGGCTTCAAGAACCCGTTCCGGGTTGAGTACCAGGTTGTAAACCTGGACAAGCTCAACGAGCTGTTCCCGGAAGGTGGCGCAGTCACCGTGGAGAACCTGGTCGAAAAGGGTGCCGTTCGCAAGAACCAGCCCGTCAAGGTGCTGGGCACCGGCGACATCACCGTCAAGGTTGACGTCACCGCCCACGCATTCTCGGCCAGCGCCGCTGAAAAGATTGCCGCAGCAGGCGGAAGCACCACCGCCCTCTAACGAGGCGGCGGGGCAGTTGCCCGTTGTTGAAACTCCCGGTACCAAGGGCTCAGGCCCCCGGTGCCGGGAGTTTTTTCATTTTCTGGGCCCCGCCGATTGTTCGCCGGACGCATCCACCCGTTAGACTCGGTTGTTGGGTTTATTTGACCTGTCTCACACGACTTTACTTATTACTCAGGAGGACGCTTGCTTAGCGCATTTGGCCGGGCCTTTCGCACGCCTGATCT
The DNA here is from genome assembly GCF_900104405.1 of Arthrobacter sp. ok909. Classification (NCBI taxonomy): domain Bacteria; kingdom Bacillati; phylum Actinomycetota; class Actinomycetes; order Micrococcales; family Micrococcaceae; genus Arthrobacter; species Arthrobacter sp. ok909. The sequence goes on from NZ_FNJS01000009.1 coordinate 77,476, forward strand.
GCGACGCAAGTTGTTGTTCACGCTGGGAATCATCACAATCTTCCGCTTGGGTGCATTCATCCCCTCGCCTGGTGTGAGCTACCAGAATGTCCAGCAATGCTTGCAGAACGGTCAGACCACGGGCGGGATCTACCAGCTCGTCAACCTGTTCAGCGGCGGTGCATTGCTGCAGGTGTCCATCTTCGCCCTCGGCATCATGCCCTACATCACGGCGAGCATCATCGTCCAGCTGCTCCGGGTGGTCATTCCCCGCTTCCAGCAGCTGTACGACGAGGGTGCATCCGGCCAGTCCAAGCTGACCCAGTACACCCGCTATCTCACCATCGCCCTCGGCCTGCTCAACGCCACGACGCTGGTGTCGCTGGCCCGCTCGGGCCAGCTGCTGCCGAACTGCCAGCTGCCCATCATCCCGGACAGCTCCATCGTCACCACAGTCCTCATCATCATCACGCTGACGGCCGGAACCGGCCTCATCATGTGGATGGGTGAGCTCGTGACGGAAAAGGGTGTCGGCAACGGCATGTCGCTGCTGATCTTCACCTCCATCGCAGCCGGCTTCCCGGGCTCGCTCGGTGCCATCTGGAAGGCCCAGGGCCCCGGCACCTTCTTCCTGGTCCTGATCATCGGCCTGCTCACCGTGGCCCTGGTGGTCTTCGTCGAGCAGTCCCAGCGCCGGATCCCGGTGCAGTACGCCAAGCGCATGATCGGACGCCGCACCGTCGGCGGAACCAGCACCTATATCCCCATCAAGGTGAACATGGCCGGCGTCGTGCCCGTCATCTTCGCCTCGTCCATGCTGTACCTGCCGGGGCTGATCGCGCAGTTCAACCAGCCCAAGGCCGGCGAGCAGATGCAGCCCTGGGTTGAGTGGATCAACAACAACCTGACCAAGGGTGACCACCCGATCTATATGTTGCTGTATTTCGCCATGATTGTGTTTTTCACCTACTTCTATGTTGCGATTACATTCAACCCCGAAGAGGTCTCGGACAACATGAAGAAGTACGGTGGCTTCATTCCGGGCATCCGCGCCGGCAAGCCGACCGCGGATTATCTTCAGTACGTCCTATCCCGGATCACCCTGCCCGGGGCCTTCTACCTTGGCTTCGTGGCACTGATCCCGCTGGTTGCACTGGTTCTGATCAACGCGAACCAGAACTTCCCGTTCGGCGGCACCTCGATCCTGATCATGGTGGGCGTCGGTCTGGAGACCGTAAAGCAGATTGATGCGCAACTACAGCAACGTCACTACGAAGGGCTTTTGCGATGACGAGAATGTTGATTATCGGACCTCCCGGCTCCGGCAAGGGAACGCAGGCGGAACGCATTTCGGAGCGCCTCGGCGTCGTTGCGATCTCCACGGGAGACATCTTCCGCGCCAACGTCAAGGGTGAGACGCCGCTGGGCGTCGAGGCCAAGAAGTACATGGACGCCGGCGACTTCGTTCCGGACAGCGTCACCAACAAGATGGTGCGCGACCGCCTCAGCGAGGACGACGTCGAGCCCGGCTTCCTGCTGGACGGTTACCCGCGCACCACCGCGCAGGTGGACTACCTCGACGCGATCCTGGCCGACGGCGACCAGAAGCTCGACGTCGTCCTGCAGCTGACCGCGGACGATGAAGAACTGGTCAAGCGGCTCCTGGGCCGTGCCAAGGAAACCGGCCGCAGCGACGACAACGAAGCCGTTATCCGTCACCGGCTGGACCTGTACCACGGCCAGACCGAACCCGTTGTGCAGAAGTATGCCGAGCGCGGCATCCTGACCCAGGTGGACGGCATCGGCGGCATTGATGAGGTCACCGAGCGCGTCATGGAAGCGATCAAGTCGGCCCAGGCCGCCTGATCCGCTCCTGCTGTTCCCGAAGGGCGCATCCCGTACCACGTGTACGGGACGCGCCCTTCGGCGTTTGGCGGAACCTGCGGGTCGGCAGGGGCGTCCGCGTGCGGGGGAGCCCGCGGCGCCGGCCGCCTTGGCGCCCGCGGTGCCTCCGTTCCAGACCGCCGCGGCCGTGCGGGAGAATAGAGCTTGAAGACTTGAACTGATGACCCGTAGTGGAGGCCCGGGAGGAAACCCGCCCGGGCCGCGAGATGAAGCACTGAGGTAGAGATGGCATTCGGCCAGCCCCGCATTGAATACAAGACCAACGCCCAGATGCGCACCATGCATGAGGCCGGGCTTGTCCTGAGCCGGGCACTGGATGCCGCGGTTGCCGCGGCCGCCCCGGGCGTCACCACTGCCCGGCTGGACGAGGTGTTCGCCGCCGTGCTCCAGGACGCCGGCGCCAAGTCCAACTTCCTCGGCTATCACGGCTTCCCGGCCACCATCTGCACCTCGGTAAATGAGGAAGTGGTCCACGGCATCCCCGGCAGCAGGATCCTGGCGGACGGCGACATCATCTCGATCGACGGCGGAGCGATCGTGGACGGCTGGCACTCCGATTCCGCCCGGACCGTGATTGTCGGCACCCCCGATCCCGAAGACGTGCGCCTGTCCGAGGTCACTGAGGAAGCCATGTGGCGGGGCATCGCCGCGCTGGCGACCGGCAAGTTCGTCGGCGACATCGGCAACGCCGTGGACGACTACGTCTCCTCGGTGCCGGGCAAGCCGCTGGGCATCCTCGAGGACTACGTGGGCCACGGCATCGGCTCCGAGATGCACATGGCCCCGGACGTCCTGAACTACCGCACCGGCCACCGCGGGCCGAAGATCCGCCCGGGACTGTGCCTTGCAATCGAGCCCATGCTGGTCCGCGGCAGCATCGACACCGCCGTGCTCGACGACGACTGGACGGTGGTCACCACTGACGGCAAGCGCTCCTGCCAGTGGGAGCATTCCGTCGCCGTCCATGACAAAGGCATCTGGGTCCTCTCGGCGCCGGACGGCGGAGCGGCGAAACTGGCCCCGCTCGGCGTCGTGCCCGTCCCGATTCCCTAGCCGCCCGCGCTTCACAGGCGACGGCGACGCCCGAATCCGACCGCGGCGCAAAAAATCCCTGGCGTCACCGGAATACCGGTGACGCCAGGGATTTGCGTATCGCCTGCCGGCCTAGCTGGTGAGCTTCGGCTTCACGTCCTTGGTGTAGATCCCCTCGAGGGTCGTCTTCAGCCCGGCCATGGTGGCCTTGACGTCGCCCTGCTGGGTGAGGATGGCGGCGGCGGCCTTGGCCATCTCCTGGTCCGCGCCGGGCAGGAACACCCGGGCGTTGTCCTGGACCCGGGTCACGGCGAGCTGGTCCATGGCGGTCTTGATCTGCGGGGTCTTGGCCAGCACGGCCCCCATGTCGGCCGACATACGGGTGGGCATGTAGCCGGTGGCCGCGGAGAATGCTGCCGTGTTCTCCGGTTCGGTCATGAACTTCAGGAACGTGGCCGCCGCGAGCTGGACTTCCTTGCTGACACCGCTGGGAATGCCGAGCCCGGCCCCGCCCGTGGGGCAGACGCCGCTTTCGGCTTTCGGGCCGCCCGGGAGGTAGCCGACCCCCACGTTGAACTTGGCGGACTTCAGGACGCCGAGGAGCGATCCGGTGGAGGAAATGGTGGTTGAGGTGATGCCCGCGGCGAAGTCATCCGCGGCTTCCTTGGAAGAGACCCCGGCCCACTTGTCCTTGTAGATCGAGTCCTGGGCCCACTGCAGCGCGGCGACGGACTCGGCGGAATCGCAGGTGACGGTCCAGCCGTCAGACCAGCTGCCACCCCAGCCCCACAGGTTGTTCTGCAGGGTCCAGCCCGCGTAGCCGGCCAGCGCCGGGTAGATGTAGGCGTACTGGGCGCCGGAGCTGGCCTTGAGCTTGGGCGCCCAGTCGCCGAACTCCTGCCAGGTCTTGGGCGCGCGGTCCGGCAGTCCCGCGGCCTTGAAGTGGTCCTTGTTGTAGTAGAACAGCGGGGTGGAGCGGCCGTAGGGGAGCGCCCACTGCTTGCCGGCGTACTGGTAGTCCGCAACCAGCGACTTCTGGAAGTCATCCACCTTGATGTCGAGCTGCTTGACCAGGCCGTCGAGGGGAATGATGTTGCCGTTGGTGAAGTAGCGGAACCACCAGACGTCGGAGAGGACCACGAGGCCGGGCAGCGCTGACTTGGCGGCTTGGGAGGTCTGGAACTTCTGCGCGATTTCCTCGTAGTTGGCGCCTGCGGTCACGAGGTTGACCTTGATGTCCGGGAACTTCGCATGGAACTTGTCGATCACGGACTGTTCCACGTCCTGGGACTTGCCGGGGTGGTTGGTCCAGAAATCGAAGGACGCGGCCGGCTTGACGCCGCTGAAGTCGATCTCGGCTGCGCCGGTGGCGGCAGGAGTGCCGGCGGTCGACGGGCCGCCGCAGGCGGCCAGTGCTGCTGCTCCTGCGCTGGCGCCGGCCAGCCCCAGGAAATGCCGGCGGTGAAGGTTGATTGCCACGGTGGATCCTCTCAAAGGTACGGACTCGTTGGTTCTGATGACGGAGATAGTGGGCGTGGTTCGGGCGGGCGGGCGTGGTTCGGGCGGGCGCGGGCAGGGTCAGCCCGTGACGCTGCCCTGCGTGAGGCCGGCGACGATATAGCGTTGAAGGGCGGCGAAGACCAGCAGGATCGGGACGATCACGAGGACGGCGCCGGCCATGAGGATGCCCCAGCCGGAGCCGTTGCCCTCGGAGTTCTGCAGCAGCGTCAGGCCGACGGGGAGGGGCATGGTTTCGGGCCGGTCCGTGATGATGAGCGGCCAGATGTAGTCGTTCCACTCGCTGACCACGGTTACCAGGGCAACTGTGGCGATCGACGGAACGGAGACCGGCGCCACGACCTGCCAGAGCCGGCGCCAGTGGCCGGCGCCGTCGATTTCCGCCGCCTCGAGGATGGACCCGGGCAGCGTCCGGAAGTGCTGGCGCAGCAGGAATGTGCCGAAGGCGGTGCCGAGTCCCGGCAGGATGATGCCCCACAAGGTGTTCTTGCCGCCCATCCCGGCGATCAGGATGTAGTTGGGCAGGATGGACACCTGCGGCGGGACCATGAGGGCCACGAGGATCAGCACGAAGATGGCGTTCTTGAACGGAAAGCGGACAAACACGAGAGCGTAGGCGGTCAGGATCGCCAGGATCACCTTGACGGTGGAGCCCACGGTGGTGACGATCAGGCTGTTCATGAAGAACTGCCCGAACGGAACGGTGGTCATGGCCGTCTTGTAGTTCTCCAGGTTCACGCTGTCCGGCAGGAGCTTCAGGTCCATGGTGATGATCTCGCCCGGCTGCTTGAAGGAGCTCAGGAGCATCCACAGCAGGGGCAGGAACACCACCAGGGTGGCCAGGATCAGCGGGACGTAGCCGCCGGCGATCGTCTGGATCAGGTTGGCGCGGGAGAACGGCGTCGGGCGCCGGGGCGGTGCTTCGGTGACGGCGCCCTCGGGTGCCGCTGCCTCGCCGGGTACCGGGACTCCTCCTGCATCGGGAGCGGGGGCGTCGCCGGTGGTGGCGGGATCGGGGGTGACAGGCGAGAGCGTGCTCACGAGTAGTGCACCTTCCGTTCGACGAACCGCAACTGGAGGACGGTGATGATGAGCAGGATGGCGAAGAGCACCACCGAGATGGCGGCTGAATAGCCGGCCCGGTTGAAGGCGCCGAAGGCTTGCAGATAGGCCTCATAGATCAGGGTGCTGGTGCCGTTGCCCAGCGGTGTCATGATCCGGATCAGGTCAAAGGCCTGCAGTGAACTCAGCATGGTGGTGATAAGCAGGAAGAACGTGGTGGGCGAGAGCAGCGGCAGGGACATGTTCACAAACCGCCGGAAGCCGTTGGCCCCGTCCAGGGCGGCCGCTTCCATGACGTCCTGCGGCAGTGACTGCAGGCCGGCCAGGTACACCACCGCGCAGTAGCCGAGGTTCTTCCAGACGTAGACCAGGATCACCATGACCAGCGACAGTTGGGGATCGTTGATCCACTGCGGGCTCTGCTGGCCGATGCCGCGCAGCAGCCACGCGAGGACCCCGTAGCCGGGGTCGAAGATGAAGAGCCACACGAGCCCGACGCCGACGCCGCTCAGCACGTAGGGCGCGAACACGGCGGAGCGGGCAAAGGTGGTGCCGCGGACTTTGGAGTTCAGCGCCAGGGCCACCAATAGTCCCAAGACCATGGACGCGCCGACCGTTACCAGGGTGAAGATGGCGGTGGTGCCCAGGACGTTCGCGGCGTCGGGGCTCGTGAAGAACGTGATGTAGTTCCCGAGCCCCACTACGGTGGCGGACGCGGAACCGAGGGTCCAGTCCAGCGTGGAGTAGTAGATGTTGTTGATCAGGGGCAAGTAGGTGAACACGGCGATCAGCGCGAGGTTCGGGAGCGCGAGGGCCAGGAAGACGAAGAAGTCCCGGCGGGTTCGGCCGGACCAGCGGGGTCGCCGCGGGCTGGCCTTGCCGGCCTCCGCAACGGCGGGCGGCCGGTCAGTCAATAGTCTGGTCATTCGGGTCTCTAACGGATCCGGGCCGGCCGAAAGGCAGGCAGGTGGGCGGGGGACCTGACTCACTCCACCACATGCTTGACGGGCGAAATCCCGTATCCGGGCTGTCCTTGAGATTGTTGCTCGAGGCTTCCAAAACCGTTCACGCAGTGTTCGCCGAAGGATTGCATAACATTTGTTTTGGAAGCCGGAGCCGACGCCGGCGGCCGGAAAGTAGGGCTGGGGAACTGCCGGCAACGATTCCCTAAACCCCTAAATCCCTATACCCAACTGACTCGCACTTGTGGCCGTTATGAGCCCGCAAAACGGCCCCTGCTGCGAGTCAGTTGGGTTGCGGGCGCACAATGGAGCCATGACAGCAACGGGAGCGATTACCGACGTCGCCGGGATCCGGGTAGGCCATGTGCAGAAGTCCGACGACGGCTGGCTGAGCGGGGTGACGGTGGTTCTTCCGCCGCCCGGCACGGTGGGCTCGGTGGATGTCCGCGGCGGCGGCCCCGGAACGCATGAGACGGACGCCCTGGATCCCACCACGCTGTCCTCTACCGTGGACGCCGTCGTCCTGACCGGGGGTAGCGCCTTTGGCCTCGCGGCGGCGCACGGGGCCCAGCGCTGGTGCGAGGAGAACGGCCGCGGCTTCGCCGTCCCCGGCGGGCTTGTCCCGATCGTCCCCGCCGCCGCGATCTTCGACCTCGGTCGCGGCGGTGATTTCACCGCCCGCCCCGGCGACGCGATGGGCTACGCGGCCACGGCAGCCGCCGGGGCCGAGGCTAACGGCCACGACGTCGACCGAGGCAACGTTGGTGCCGGCACAGGAGCAGCAATCGGCCGTGGCACCTACAAGGGCGGAGTTGGAACAGCCTCCATAACCCTAAACAACATCTCAAAAGACGGGCCAATCGTGGTGGGGGCCATTGCGGTGGTCAACGCGCTGGGACTGCCGTGGGGCACATCGCTCCAGCAGACGGAACCCGGCAGCGTGCGTCTAAGCGACGAAGGAGCGAGCACGCAGAGGGTTGACGAAGGAGCGAGCACGCAGAGGGTTTCGGCTGTTGGGGCGGAAGGTGAGGCCGAAGCCGCAGGCTACGGTCCTGGCGCTACAGCCCCGCCGCTCAACACGACGCTCGTCGTCGTCGCCACTGATGCCGTCCTGGACAAGTCCGAGTGCAAGCGCACGGCCTCGGCGGCCCATGCCGGACTGGCCCGGGCGTTGAATCCAAGCCATACCCTTGCCGACGGTGACACCGTGTTCGCCCTGGCGACCGGCGCCGTCGCACTGGACCGCAGCACCCCGGCGGCCCGCCAGATCAGCCTCATTACGCTGCAGAGCGCGGCTGCCGACGTCGTGCGCCTGGCCATCCTCGATGGGATCGAACGGGCGGAGCCAGTGACGACGCCGGCCGGCACGCTAGGTGCGTACGGACGCTGAGTGCGCTACGATTGCTGGATTTAACTCTGGATTTAACAATCCCGCCAAAATGGCGTAGTGTTGACTGTTGGTTGTCTGCCCCGTTGTGCCCTTTTGTGGTCGGGTGGCACCAACCAATCAATCAAAAACGTCCGCAGTCATGACCGGTGCAAATCGGGAGGCTGCGGCAACAACAGTTAGCGGAGGGTATGGCCAAGAAGGACGGGGTCATTGAGATCGAGGGCGTTGTGACCGAGGCGCTGCCTAACGCGATGTTTCGCGTTGAGCTCACCAACAAGCACATCGTTCTGGCACACATCTCTGGAAAGATGCGCCAGCACTACATCAGGATCCTCCCCGAGGACCGCGTAGTGGTGGAGCTGAGCCCTTACGACCTGACACGTGGTCGTATCGTCTACCGCTACAAGTAAACACTGGGCGGCCAGAGCAACAGCCGAAGGCCGGTCCAGCTGACCAACTGCAACACGCAAAGGAATGCCATGAAGGTCAAGCCGAGCGTCAAGCAGATCTGCGAAAAGTGCAAAGTGATCCGCCGTAATGGCCGGGTCATGGTGATCTGCGAGAACCCGCGCCACAAGCAGCGCCAGGGCTAATTTCCCTCTTCGGGAAAACCCTGGGTTGCTAACCCACGCAAGTAAATAGAAAAGGCAGCACAAGCTGAACTGGGACGTAATGGGCCCGGACAGCTAACCCCCGGTCGGAGGCTGGGGCCGCACTTTACGTGCGGGTGTACTGCCTACGACCTCCGGTTTATACAAGGAGCACTGCCACTATGGCTCGTCTCGCTGGCGTAGACATTCCCCGCGAAAAGCGGTTGGAAATTGCGCTTACTTACATCTATGGCGTGGGCAAGACCCGTGCACACGAAACCCTGGCTGCCACCGGCATCAGCGCTGACGTTCGGGTCAAGGACCTGACCGACGCGCAGCTGGTCGAGCTGCGTGACTACATTGAAGGCAACTACAAGGTTGAGGGTGACCTTCGCCGCGAGGTAGCCGCCGACATCCGCCGCAAGGTTGAGATCGGCAGCTACGAAGGCCTGCGTCACCGCAAGGGCCTGCCCGTACGCGGACAGCGTACGAAGACCAACGCCCGTACCCGCAAGGGCCCGAAGCGTACCGTCGCCGGCAAGAAGAAGGCTCGTTAATCCCTGAGGGATTAACTCGGCTTCCCCGATAACTTTCTGTAGGAGAAAAAATGCCCCCGAAGACTCGTGGCGCGGTTCGCAAGCCGCGTAAGAAGGACAAGAAGAATATCGCGCTGGGCCAGGCGCACATCAAGAGCACCTTTAACAACACCATCGTGTCCATCACGGACCCGAACGGTGCTGTCATCTCCTGGGCTTCGTCCGGTGAGGTTGGCTTCAAGGGCTCGCGTAAGTCCACCCCGTTCGCTGCCCAGATGGCCGCCGAAGCCGCCGCAAAGCGTGCACAGGAGCACGGCATGCGCAAGGTCGACGTGTTCGTCAAGGGACCGGGTTCCGGACGCGAAACCGCCATCCGTTCGCTGCAGGCCGCTGGCCTCGAAGTTGGCTCCATCCAGGACGTCACCCCCAGCGCCCACAACGGCTGCCGTCCGCCGAAGCGCCGCCGCGTCTAAGGCTTTCCAACGCCCAGGAGCTTGCCCGGACCCTCACCGGTCCGGGCAGGCCCGGCCGCGTTAAGTCTTCAGACCGACTCTTTCCACCACCTGTGTTGCGTCATATAGCGGATGCTCGCCGAAAGGAAACCTAAGTGCTCATTGCACAGCGCCCCACCCTCTCCGAAGAGGTCGTCTCCGAAAACCGCTCCCGGTTCATCATCGAACCGCTTGAGCCGGGCTTTGGTTACACCCTCGGAAACTCCCTCCGTCGTACCCTGCTCTCCTCGATCCCTGGTGCCTCTGTCACGAGCATTCGGATCGATGGCGTGCTGCACGAGTTCACCACGGTTCCGGGTGTCAAGGAAGATGTCACTGAGATCATCCTGAACATCAAGAACCTGTCGGTTTCCTCCGAGCACGACGAGCCGGTTGTTGCTTACCTGCGCAAGCAGGGCCCGGGAGTCGTCACCGCCGCGGACATCGCTCCGCCGGCCGGCGTCGAATTCCACAACCCGGATCTGCACATTGCCACGCTGAACTCGAAGGGCAAGTTCGAGCTCGAACTGACCATTGAGCGCGGCCGCGGCTACGTTTCGGCAGCTCAGAACAAGTCCGGCGACTCCGAGATCGGCCGCATTCCGGTCGACTCGATCTACTCGCCGGTCCTGAAGGTTACTTTCCGCGTGGAAGCTACCCGTGTTGAGCAGCGCACTGACTTCGACAAGCTCATTGTCGACGTCGAGACCAAGCAGGCAATCGCTCCGCGCGACGCCGTTGCTTCGGCCGGTACCACCCTGGTGGAACTGTTCGGTCTGGCCCGCGAGCTGAACACCGCAGCTGAAGGTATCGAGATCGGCCCGTCGCCGACGGACGCTGCCCTGGCAGCCGACATGGCTCTGCCGATCGAGGATCTGGACCTGACGGTCCGTTCCTACAACTGCCTCAAGCGTGAGGGCATCCACACCGTGGGTGAACTCGTTGCCCGCTCCGAGGCTGACCTGATGGACATCCGCAACTTCGGTGCGAAGTCCATCGACGAGGTCAAGGCCAAGCTGGTCGAACTGGGTCTGTCCCTCAAGGACTCCCCTCCCGGTTTCGATCTGGCAGCACGTGCCGCAGCCATCGAAGAGGACGACGCCGCGTTCAGCGACGACGAGCTCTAACCAACAGATCTTGGCCGGCCGGCTGGATGCACCCTGGCGTGCGCAGCCCGACGGCTTCCATATGAGGAGAAACTATTATGCCTACCCCCGCTAAGGGTCCGCGCCTCGGAGGCGGAGCGGCTCACGAGCGTCTTATGCTCGCGAACCTGTCCGCCGCACTGTTCGAGCACAAGCGGATCACCACCACGGTGACCAAGGCCAAGCGCCTGAAGCCTTACGCTGAGCGACTGGTGACTTTCGCCAAGCGTGGCGACCTCGCTTCCCGCCGTCGTGTACTCGGCCTGATCAGCAACAAGGGCGTCGTCCACGAGCTGTTCACCGACATTGCACAGGCAGTGGAGAACCGCGATGGCGGCTACACCCGCATCACCAAGATCGGCAACCGCAAGGGCGACAACGCTCCCATGGCTGTCATTGAACTGGTCCTCGAGCCGGTTTCCGCCAAGCAGGCTGTCGTAGCCGAGGCTACCTCCGCCGCTAAGCGCGATGCCGACAAGAAGGACGCCGAGAAGGCTGAAGCTGCTCCGGTTGCTGAGACCGAAGAGGCTCCCGCTGCCGAGGCTCCCGAAGCTGAAGCCACCGAAGAGGCTCCGGCCGCTGAGGAAGCTGCCGCTGAGTCCGAGAAGGACGCGAAGTAATTCGCCAAAACCTTCTTATAGACTTAAGTCTATGAACGAGCTCAAACCCGCTGCCCCCGTTTTGGGGGGCGGCGGGTTTTTGCGTATCCGGCTGGATTTGGCGTACGACGGCGGCCCCTTCAGCGGGTGGGCCGTGCAGCCTGGGCTGCGCACCGTCCAGGGCGTCCTGGAAGAGGCATTGGCGTTGCTGGTCCGCCGGCCCGTGCGGGTCACGGTGGCCGGCCGGACCGACGCCGGCGTGCACGCGCGGGGGCAGGTGGTCCACCTGGACCTCAGTGAGGCCGAGTGGCAGGGACTGAACCGCGGCGTTGAACTTGATCCCGCCGTCGCCCTGGTCCGGCGCCTCCGCGGCGCCCTGAGCCGGGGGCTGGGGGACCTCAGCGGGGCGATCGAGGTCCACCGGGCGACCGTCGCGCCCGAAGGGTTCGACGCCCGGTTCTCCGCCCTGTGGCGCCGCTATTCCTACCGGATCGCGGACGGCCCGGCCCTGTGGGACCCGCTGGGGCGCTATTCGACCCTCTGGCACAAGAGCCCGCTCGACGTCGGGCTGCTGAACGAGGGTGCCGTGCAGTTGCTTGGGCTGCAGGACTTCCGCTCCTACTGCAAGCCGCGCGAGGGCGCCACCACCATCCGTGAACTGCAGCGCTTTGAGTTCGCGCGCGGCACCGACGGCGTCATTGTCGCCACCGTCCAGGCCGACGCGTTCTGCCACAACATGGTCCGCTCCCTGGTGGGCTCGGCCCTTTACGTGGGAGAGGGCGTGGAGGCTCCGGGGTGGCTCTACGAGCGGCTGCTCGCCCGGCAGCGCGACGCCCGCTCGGTACTGGCTGCCCCGCATCCGCTGGTGCTGGAGGAAGTGGCCTACCCCTCGGACAGCGGGTTGCTGGCCCGGGCCGAACTAACCAGGGCGCTGCGGGCTTAAGGGTCGCCGCCGAATTTCCCCGCCTTCAACGACGCGAAAAGCCCTGGACAGCGGCGGGTCGGCGCAACACGCTGGGAGGGATGCCCGAAGGTGGGGAAACTCCGACGCAGCGATGCGACGCTAGAACGCCCCCGGGGGACCGTCGGCGGGAAGCTCCATGGTGAATGTGCTCCCGTGGCCTGGGAGCGCGCGGCAGGAGATTGAGCCGCCGTGCCGCTCCACGATGGCCTTCGTGATGGACAGCCCCAGGCCGGCCCCCGGAATCGACCCCTCGCGGACGGCCGGGCTGCGGAAGAAACGGGTGAAGACCCGCCGGGCATCGGCGGCTGTCATGCCCATGCCCGTGTCTGCGACGTGGAGGCGCACCAAACCATCGCCCGTGCTGGCCGAGACCCGCACCGATCCGCCGTCGGGGGAGTACTTGATCGCGTTGGATACGAGGTTGTCCAAGGCCTGGCTGATCCGGAGCGGATCCACATGGGCCCAGAGCGGGCCCCGGACGTCCATCGTGAGGTCAACGCGGGACGCCTGTGCATGTGCCTGGGCCGAGCCGAGGCTGGCCTCCACGAGCCCGGCGAGGTCGGTGCGGCGGGGATGGACATGGACCGCGGAGCTGGCGGACATCAGGAGGTCCGATACCAGGGCCAGCAGCCGCTCCGCGTTGCGCTGCGCGACCTCGATGCGGCGCACCGCCGGACTGTCCAGGCCCTCCGTATCGGCGAGCACGAGGTCGAGGTTGCCGATGATGGACGTCAGCGGCGTACGGAATTCGTGGGAGACCGTGGAGACCACCTCGTCCTTTGCGGCGAGGGCGTCCACTAGGCCGGTGACCTCGTCATTGAGCAGCTGTTCGCGTTCGCGGCTGTCCGCGAGGAGGGCGCCGAGCTGGGTTGTCTGGGGCCCAGTCGCTTGCGGCGGCGCGAATCGCAGGGTGAGGGACACCGCCACTGTGATGAATGGCAGGAGGACGGCGGCAATCCGGTCCGGGCTGGAACTGCCAGGCAGCAACCAAGGCAGGCCGGTCAGCAATGGCCCGAAGAACGTGATCGGGAGTAGGGCGGCAAGGGGCAGCCCCGAGGCCGAAATCCACATCACCGGGAGGACAGCCAGAATGCCGAGGTCCGGCAGGCCTTCGACGCCGGCACCGCGAATGAGGCCGACCGCGATCAAGTCGAGCATAGGGATTGCGCGCCAAGCGTATGGCGCGAATCGCTGCCATGGTACGAGGAGGCACGCCGTGAGGAGAGCCAGATGGAGCGCTAGGGCGGCCTGCCACAGGCCGCTCTCCAAGACTCCGAACCAGCCCTCAGGCGCGGCGAGCGCCAAAGTCGCGGTCACAAGTGTGAGCGGCAGTTGGCACAGAAACACTTGCCCACGCAGAGGCAGTCCCGCAAAGAAACCTGCCGGGTCCCGGACCATATGCTGTCTACTCAATGAAGCCGCGCCCCTTCCTCACTGCTCCAATTTAACAGCATTCGTCACGCTAACTTGACAAGTTACGAAAATATGTTCCGGTGACTGTGCCTAAACAGTTCTTAGCGCTATAGCGTGGGTATTCTAGCAATGCTGCTGCATTATGGTTGCACGGCAGTAACAACGTGGCCGCTATGGGGGTAGGTGTCGCATCAGATGTGAGGGGGGCCATGACTGACTTGGGAGTCGCCGTCGTTGTGGAAGACGACGAAGATGTACGCAACCTGGTCGAAGCTGTGTTGAGCCAGGCGGGATTTGACGTCCACGGCGCAGCGAGCGGTCGCGAGGGGGTCGAGGTCGTACGAAGCCAGGGGGCCAGCGTTGTCACCTTGGACGTCGGCCTCAACGATATCGACGGTTATGAAGTCCTGCGCCGGATTCGGCAGTTCAGCGATGCCTACGTGGTCATGCTGACAGCAAGGACGGACGAGCTGGACACCCTGACCGCACTGCATACCGGCGCCGATGACTTCATGACCAAACCGTTCCGGCCCCGCGAACTCCGGGCCCGGGTAGCTGCGATGATGCGTCGGCCTCGGCAGGAGGCCGACGATGCCACGTCCCTGGACCTGCGAGTGGCACCTTCGAAGGGTCTGGTCCCGCCCCAGGATGCGGAATTCCGGCACAACGGCTTGGTATTGAACCCGCACACACGGTTGGCGACGGTTGACGGCATCCCTACCAATCTGACCCGCAGTGAATTCGATCTCCTGCATGCCCTGTTGAAGGGGGCCGGTGCCGTCCGGACGAAGACTGATCTGGTGCGGGTCGTTCGGGGTGAGCATTACAGCGCGGATGCCTACATCAGTGACTCCGACGAGCGTGCCGTCGAAGTGCATATAGGCAACCTGCGTCGCAAGCTGCATGAGGATCCGCTGCATCCTCGGTGGCTCCAGACAGTCCGCGGCGTCGGGTACCGGATCACCCCGCCCTTGGACTAGCTGTCCCCGAGGTTGTAGCTGAGCTGCAGTTCGTCCACGGTGTCGTTTCCACTTTCCGCGACTTCACGCAGGAGCAACCGCGCGAGGTCCATGTCGCGGACGCGGATGGCGTCCTCGAGCTCTCGCGCGAGCTCGGTCAGACGAACGCCGCCGACCATCGCCGAGGACGTCTTCAGGCTCAGGACGGCGTCCAGCGCGGCGGACTCGTTACCGCTGTCGATGGACTTGGCGAGGCATTGATAACGCTGGTCCCACATCCTTGCGTAGTCCCTCGCGAATCCCTTGGCAACGGCGGGGCTTTCCAGCTGTGATCCGAGTTCCTGAAGGGCCGAGGGGTCCACGAGGGAAGTCTCAACTTTGGACGCGGTGGTGGACGCTCTGGCGTCTTCGGCAGCTGAAAATGACATGTGCACCACGCTACTTGCTGCTCCGGCCTCGCGTTTCAGACTCTGTCGTTTCCTGTGGCAAACTTGCGGCTTTTGCGGGTGCATTCCTGAGTTCTGCCCTGTCGGCCTCGCCCAGAGAGGCAGGGCCCGCCAGGGCCCGGGCCGGAGCGGCACCGGAAGCCTCGTGTGGCTATTTGCCGCTGAAGGTGGCCACGGCATTGATGACCGCGGGTCCAAGAATGGCGATGAAAAGCACGGGGAAGATGAAGAAGAGCAGCGGAAAAAGGATCATGACCGGTAGCTTCATGGCCTTCTCCTCGGCCCGCTGCCGTCGCTTGACCCGCATGACTTTCGCCTGGATCCGAAGCACTGTGCTGACGGCGATGCCATAGGTGTCCGCCTGGACGACGGCTTGGACGAAGCTGCGCAGTTCCGGAATGCTGGTGCGTTCCGCGAGCGCCAGATATGACTCGCGGCGGCTCCTGCCCACCTGCATGTCCTGCAGGGTCCGGACGAGCTCGTCGGCGAGCGGTCCCTTTCCGTTTTCGCCGGCGCGCGCCATGGCTCCCTCGAACCCCAGTCCTGCTTCGACGGAAATGAGCATCTGGTCCAGGGTATTCGCCAGTTCCAGCTGCATGACCTTCTGGCGTTCCTGGCCCTTGCTGTAGAGCAGGAGGTCGGGAATGAAGTAGCCCAGCAGCGCTACAAAGATCCCCACCAGCTTGAGGACCGGCGTCGGTCCTGCGTTGCCCAAGTAGAGTCCGAGGAGAGCCCCAACCACGCCCAGCAGGGGCTTGGCCGCTAGCACGCGCCCGAGAGGCAGTGATGCCGGGCGTCCCGCCAGGGACACAAGCCTGTCTAGCTTCCTGATATAGCCGGCCGGCGTCAGCCTGTAGCCGATCCGCTCCACGAGCTTGCTTTGCTCCTGCTCCGAGGGGCCCGCCGTGTCCCTGCCAAGCGCCAGCAGCTCCCGGGCTGCACGCTCGGACTTCCGGTCCACGGACAGCCACGACCACGCCAGGAACCCGAGCGGAAGCGACACCAACAGTAGCGCGAGCAGAACGAGGGGGTCCATGGGCGTCTCAGAACTTCAAATCGATGATCTTGCGCATCCACAGGCCACCGATCGTCATCAAGACAGCGGAGGCCACGATCATGCCCCATCCCAACGCGTGCGTAAACATGACGTTCATGTAGCCAGGGTTGACCACCATGAGCACAGCAACGATGCCAATCGGCATGGCCATCAGGATGTAGGCGGAGAACTTACCCTCGGCAGCGAGCGACTTGATGTGGCCCTTGATTTCACTGCGCTCGCGAATCGTCTCACTGACCTGGTCCAGGACCTCGGCCAGGTTCCCGCCTACCTCCCGGTTAATTTGGATTGCCTGGGCGATCCAGACAAAATCCTCGTTCTGCATTCGTTTGGCCGTGTCGTTGAGGGAGGCCAGCAGATCCCGCCCCAGGCTTGTCTCCGTGACAACCCGGCGCATCTCTTCCGACGTTGGGCTCAGCGATTCCGTGGCGGCCGCATCAATGGCGCGCAGAATGCTGTGGCCGGCCCTGAGGCCGCCGGAGAGCAGTTGGAGGGTGTCGCCCAGCTGTTGATCAAACAGACTCCTGCGCTTGCCTCCGAGGAAGCCGAGGACAAGGTGCCCCGCCAGGGGCGCCACCAGGATGAGGAAGATAGCCAGCAGTGGTCCGGAAATGACGAAGCCTGTCAGCGCACCCACGAAGGATCCGGCCAGGACAAGTACCAGGAAATCCGCCTGGCTCAGTCTGAGTCCTGCGTTTTCGATGGCCTCCCGGTTGAAGAGCCGCACCTGCCGCTTCGCGAAGAGCCTGTCGACGAGTTGGACAGCCGAACCCGCGAACCGGGTCAGCGGGGAGTCGGGCTGGTTCTGGACGGGCCTGCGCCGGTCCAACGGCACTGTGGCATTCCGAGGGGCAAACAAGGCACCACCGAGGAGCAGAACCGCGGCGAAGACAAAGACAACTCCAAGAGACAACAACGTCATGTCCGCCTCACCGTCTCACGGCAGAAACCGGGGGAGCAGCGAACACGCTGGGGGAGACATGGATGCCAAGATCCTCGAAGCGGTCAATGAAACGGGGACGTATCCCGGTGGGGACGGGCTTGCCGAGGAAACGACCGTGGGCGTCCACACCGGCCGAATAGTCGAAGACGAAGGCGTCCTGGAGCGTCACGATATCCCCTTCCATGCCTTGGACCTCAGTGACATGCGTGATCCGGCGCGTGCCGTCGCGGAGCCGGGAAATCTGGACAATGAGATTGACTGCCGAGGCGATCTGCTCCCGAATGGCGCGCAACGGCAAGTCCATTCCGGCCATCAGGACCAGAGTCTCCAGGCGCGCGACGGCGTCGCGGGGCGAATTCGAGTGGACGGTCGACAACGAGCCGTCGTGGCCGGTGTTCATGGCCTGGAGCATGTCGAGGGACTCGCCACCACGGACCTCACCCACCACGATGCGGTCCGGACGCATACGCAGGGAGTTTCGCAGCAGTTCGCGGATGGTGACCTCGCCCTTGCCTTCGGTATTCGGCGGCCGGCTCTCCAATCGCACTACGTGCCGCTGCTGGATCTGGAGCTCGACGGCGTCTTCAATCGTCACGATGCGCTCGTCAGAGGGCAGGAACGATGACAACACATTCAACAGCGTGGTCTTGCCCGTACCGGTACCGCCCGACACGATGATGTTGAGCTTGGCCTTCACACAGGCATCCAGCAGCTCGGCCATCTCGGGCGTCAGCGTGCCGAACTCGATGAGGTTCCGGACCGTCAGCGGCACCTTGCTGAACTTGCGGATCGTGAGGGATGAGCCGCCCACTGCGAGCGGGGGAATGACCGCGTTGACGCGGGACCCGTCCTCGAGTCGCGCATCCACGAGTGGCGACGACTCGTCGATGCGACGGCCCACCTTGGAAACAATGCGCTCGATGACCTTGCGAAGGTGGTCCTCGGAACTGAACCTCGACTCGGTGAAGGTCAGCTTGCCGTGCCGCTCGACATAGATCTGGTCCATCCGGTTGACCATGATTTCCGTGACGGCCGGGTCGTCGAGGAGCCGTTGCAGGGGCCCGTAGCCGAGCACATCGTCTGCCACGTCGCGGACCAGGCGGGAGCGTTCCTCTGCAGAGAGGGGAACCTGCTCGGCATCGACGATCCGGATGAGCTCTTCCCGTGCGGCTGCACGCAGGTCATCTTCTTTTAGGGCGGAATCGTTGAAGCGGGCGCCCATCCGTTCAAACAGGGCCGTGGCGGCGCGTTCCTTGAGGGTGGCGAAGGCATCCACCGGCTGTTGGCCCGTGGAATGAAGCGCGTCGGTTTGCTCCTCAAAAGTAGGAGCGGCCGGAATGGGACGCGGTTGCTCACGAGGAGGGGGAGCCGCAGCCAGGTGAGGATCAACGTGAGAGGCACGGCGGCCAGAGGGTGCCGCCATAGTCTCAGGGGCGGATCCGCCTTCAGCGGCGGAAAGCCGTTCGGAAAGTTTCACTGGACCACCACCCTTCGGTGCAGTTTCTTTTTCGCCCTGGCCCGCCACGCCGGATCAAACCGTTCCACGAGCTGGCGCAGGCCTTTGACCGCCGGGTCCTTGCGTCCGTCCTGGAGCACCGGTATGCCCCGGTTAGTGGAGAAGGCTACCGCCTTGGAACGGGGAATGCTGACGTCAACGGGCGCACCAATGGTCGCCTCAACGTCCTGGACGCTGAGGCCGGACTTGGAGTCTGCCATGTTGAGGACCACATGACGCGTCTCCGGCAGGAGGTCCAGTCGGCCGAGGATGTCCAGGCCGGACCGGAGTCCTCGGATGCTGGGCACGTCCATGGCAGTCACCCAGACAATATCTGTGCATTGCTCCATCGCGGCCAGCCCTATTTCAGGCAGCCCCGGGGCCGTGTCCACGATGACGTACTGGAACTGTTCCGCGAGCTGCTGCAACAGCCGGGTGATCTGCTCCGCTGTGACGAAGTCCGCTTCCACCGGACTTCGCGGGGCGCAAAGCGCATAGATGTTGGCGGAGTGGACGGTGAGGAAGGCCTTGAGCACCAGGGAATCGTGGCTCGCCGAGGAAGAGACCGCGTCCGTGACGGTGTGCTCCGGGCGGAGGTACAAACCCGAGGCCACGTCTCCGAACTGCAGGTCCAAGTCCACGATCACCACGCTCATGGGCGCGATTTGCCCGAGTCCTATGGCGATGTTGGTGGCAATCGTCGTTTTACCCACGCCGCCCTTGGGCGAGAAGACGCCGATCACCTGACCACTCGAACCGTCAGGCTGTTGACCGCCCGCGGTTCGGTACTTGCTGGCAAAGGACTGGCAGGCGCGTTCCAGTAAGACCCGGATCTGGGCAGCATCGGCGTTCGGGCTGAGAAGATCCCGGATGCCGGCGCGCATGGCCAGCAGGACAAAGTCGGGGTCAGGTTCGCCCACCAGGATGATGCTCAACTCGGGCAGCTGGACGTCAAAGACGGTGGCCAGCCGCAACGCGTCTCCGACCGGTAGGTCCGGCCCAAGTATCAGCACCTCGGGGCGTTCATGGTTGAGGTTCGTGAACAATGTGCCAAGATCAGCCGGATCGACGAAGGCGAAGGTCTGCAGGCCGCCCGCTAGACCGCCCGCCAGTGCCCTTCGAACCCGCGCGTCAAAGTCAGTATTGGGAGTGATCAGCACGAAGCGGCTCACTTGTACACCTCCGGTTTCGTCATGATTCCAGGCCGGCCGCTGTCAATGGCGTTGAGCGGTTCTTTGCTCAGCCAGAGCGTGCCGAATTCGCTGCCATAGACGATTTTGCTGGCGTCGACGTCGTTCACGGCCACGGTGAGGATCAGTGGCCCGGCGGGAACCGGCGGAGCTGGTGCCGGGGCCGCCCCGGAAGCGCTTTCCGAGGGCTGGGGAGTTGCTGTCTGGACCGGGGCCCCCTGCACCGCGGTGAGCAGGACTTTGTGGAGGGTCAGTTGTGTTGTCTCCGCATCCGGCCTGGCCGCGAGGCCGCCAGCTTTCAGTGAGATGAAGATGCCGATGTGATCGCCGGGCGTCAGCTGGCCGCCGACGACGCGCTGGGCCTCGAGTTGGAAGGAGATTTCCTGCAGGCCCTCCGGTACCTTTATAGCGCCGCCGGACTGGTTGGTTTCCGGGGCGGCCAGCCGCTCCGCAACGAGCTGCTCGCCCGGCACCAGGTCGACGGCGGTGACCTTGCCGGCCTGGCCGTCGAGACTCTTCAGCGCAGACTTGGCCACGGAAGTGCCCGGCAGCTTCTGGCTGGTCAGGAAGGGCAGGAGGCTTTCCACCGGGGTGCCCGCCGGCACCGGTTTTGCCACTACGAGAACATCCACGGGCTCAAGATTCTTGACAGCCCGCTCGTCCGCGCCGTTGGCGTAGGAGACCACGAGAAGGGCGCCGATGATGGCCAGGACGACCGCTGCCACTCCGGCGAGGAGTCGGGACTTCATGCTTAGGGTGCTCCAATGCTGAGACGGACGACGGACGTGCCGTAGTCCGAGGAGCCGCCGAGTTCGAGGGCTTGAGACAGGGAAACAAACTTGACAAAGTATCCCCGGATGGATTTATTGGCAATATTCCCGCCCGAAGTCCAGTTGTCACTGGCAAAGTGGTAGCCAGTGACGTGAAAGGCGGCAAATCCCTTGACGTAGTACTTGCCGAGGGACCCCGTTCCCGTGGCTACGGCGTAGAGGGGGAGCAGCACGGTTTGATCAGCTATGGCACCGATGTCCGCGGATGAGCACACGGAGGGCCGACTGGCGCCGGTGTCGCTGCTGAACCAGATCCCTGGGTCATTTGATGCGCCGGCGCTAATCTTGACGCTGCATAGGCTGTCTTTCCCGTCGGTAATCCAGCCAAAACCGCCAGGAATTCCGCCGCATCCCCCGGCGTCCATATTGAGGACCTGCACAAAAGTGGGGTCCGGAGAGAATTTGCATTCAGCGATCGCCAACGGCACGATCACGGTTCCCTTGGACGGGACCCCCCATTGGGCGCTTGAAGTAGCACCCACCTCGGCGCTGGTAATGCCGAGCGCCCGCGCGAAGAACAGCGAAATGCTATTGGTGGGGCTGCCCGTTTCCTTCGCCCCGGTGGACACCGAGACGGTCGCCTTGGTCTTATCGAGGGCGATGGATTTGATGTTGGTCATGCCATCCGCGGCGTTGCCGTTGGCCAATTTGGCGGCAAGCTCGGTGGGGCGCGGCCACGTGGCCGTACATTCCGGATCACTGGTACTCTTGGCGCATTTTTGGGCCACCATGAGTGCTACCGCGTCCGAGCTATTCTGCAGCTGGGCCCGCTCGGCGTAAAGGACCCCCACGTCAACGGCCAGGGCGGCGAAACCCAGCAGGCACACCATGACGATGGCGACGATCACGCTGATCGCACCGTTCTCGCGGGCGTCCTGCTGTCCTACCCCCCGCACAGCATCGCTCCTTGGCCCTGCATGGAGAACGGGCCGGCAATGCCGGTCAACGTGCTCAGCGTATAGGCAACGGTCACGGACATCTGCGCCCCTGCTGAGCAGGTCTTGGCGCCGGCAGGGGTGGATGCAGTGAACACGATCTTGTCGTCGGACAGTACCGGTAGGAGCGTTCCGAGCGCACCCCGGACGGCACTTCGGGCGGCGGCGGGGTCGTTGCTGATTGCCATGACGCGCGCGCCTTCGCGGGCCGCATTGGAAAGTGAGATCTGCACATTGTAGGCCCGGCCGAATTCCGTGATGCCAAACAGCAGTAGAATCAGGACCGGCGCCAGAAGCGCGAACTCAACAGCCACGGCACCGCGCTCCGAGCGCTCACGCATGCGTCGAGTCCCTTCTTCGGATAGGCCTGGCTCGCCATAGAAGGCAAAGTCATGGCTGGAGGGGGTGCGGTGAAGGAGTTCCGTCCTTCACCGCACCACCGTGTGTTTCTGGGTGGGAAATCTGCTAGGCCGGCGTCGTCAGCTCGCTGGTGATTGACTTAAAGGCGTCATTGATCTGGGTACCCAGCAAGGAGACGGCGGCAATGATGACCACGGCGATGAGGGCGACCATGATGCCGTATTCGACGGCGGTTGCGCCTTTCTCGTCGCGGAGGCGGTCCTTAGCGGCGAAGCCGAGGGTCTGAAGGGTTGCAATGAGTGAAAGCACGTGAGCTCCTGAGCGAGTCGGTGGCTGGTCCTGCACCAGCGCTGAGAGGAACATAGCAAGTGCCGACACGCCGACGATTCGACTTTGACGCATCCTGTGGCAAGACTTCCCAAAGTGCACATTTCCTGTACATTTTCTGCGTGGATTCTGCGCTTGAGCTGCGGGGGCGTCGCTCGGGAAGCATGAGGGACCCCCTCGGCTCTGGGTCCAAGGGGGTCCGGTTTCTGTGGCTGCGCTGGATGAGCGCTCGCCTGGTGGCACGAAGGCCTAGAAGGCTCCGATGTAGTTGTTCATCACATTGATGGCTGCTGGACCTATGACGACGATGAACAGCACAGGCAGTATGCAGAACATGAGCGGGAACAGAACCTTCACGGGAAGTTTCATCGCCTTCTCTTCGGCGCGTTGCCGCCGCTTGACCCTCATTTGCTTTGCCTGGGTGCGAAGGACACTTGCCAGGGCGATTCCGTACGTGTCTGCTTGCACCACGGCCCGTACGAAGCTGCGCAGGTCCGGCACATCAGTCCTTGCGGCCATGGCCAGGTAGGAATCCTTGCGGCTTCGGCCGACCTGCATGTCCTGGAGCGTGCGGACAAGCTCTTGTGCCAGGGGGCCCTTCCCGTTCTGACCCGCGCGTGCCATCGCCGATTCGAATCCCAAGCCCGCCTCGACTGAAATCAGCATCTGGTCGAGGGTATTCGGCAGCTCCATCTCGATGGCCTTCTGGCGCTCCGCGCCGCGGCCATGGATCAGGATGTCTGGAACAAAATATGCGAGCACTGGCAGCAGAAGCGTTAACAGGAGAAGGATGCCGGTCGGAGACTTTGTAAGAAACAGCATGCTAATGAATGCCGCCACCAAAGCCAGGGCCGGCTTCGCAATGAGAAGCCGCTCAAGGGGCATACCGGCAGGCCGCCCCGCCTTGGCAAGGAGTTTGTCCAGCCATCCCGCGTAACCCTTCGGAGTCAACCGGGCTCCGAGCGCCCCCGGCCCCCGCGATGCCACAACCGCGGTGCTTTCGTCCGCCGAACGAAGGCCGCGGCCGAGGTTGCCGCGAACCGCGGCCAGGCCGCCACGGTCGACTGCGATCAATGAAAAGACCATTGCGGAAATCGGAACGATGATGAGTCCGACCCATAACCACGCCATTACACTCACAACGAACCTCCTAGAACTTGATCTTTACGACGCGGCTGAGCCACCAGGAGCCGAGGGCCAGCAGCACCACTGACATGCCCACCATTACCCAGCCAAGGAAATTCGAGTACAGAACAGCCATATAGCTTGGGCTGGCTGCGCTGAGGTACAAGAACATGCCCACGGGCAGGGCGATCAGGATGTAGGCGGAAAGTTTCCCCTCGGCGCTCAGCGCCTTGACCTGTCCCTTGATCTCGGAGCGTTCCCTAATGGTTTCCCCGACGTGATCGAGAACTTCTGCCAAGTCACCACCGACCTCGCGGTGGATTTCTATGGCTTGCCCCGTCCAGTCGAAGTCGTCGCTCTTGAGGCGTCTGGCAGCATCAAGCATCGAGTCCTTCAAATCCCGTCCCAGCCGTGTTTCATTGACCAAGCGGGCGAATTCCTCGGACGTTGGAGATTCTGCCTCTTGGGCGACGGCGTCCACCGCCCGCAGGAGGCTGTGACCAGCCCGCAACCCTCCGGCCAGCATCTGCAACGTGTCCCCAAGCTGGTCCTCGAATTTCGCGCGCCGGCGGCTGGCGAGAATCCTCAAGAAGAGCATCGCGAACAACGGTGTGACCGCGAAGAATAGAAGACCCACGAGGATGCCGCCCAGGATGAACCCGACAAGGCCGGCGGTGACACCGATGCAGCAAACCAGCAGGATGAAGTCAGCCTGCCGAAGCCGCAGTCCTGCCTGCTCCAGCGATTCCCTCGTACCGAAACGGGCATTCTTGCTGACATTCCGGTCCACGAAGGTCACGGCGTGGTCCGTCATCCGGGTCAAAAGAGAGGTTTCTTCCTTAACCCCGGGCCGCCGCCTGGACAAAGCAATTCCGGCTTTGCCCAGGCCCATGGTCGAAAATAGGAGGATGCCGAGAGCTACGAGGCAAAGGCCAATGCCCAAGGCGAAAAAAATGGGGCTCGTGGCGGTCACCGGTGTCCACCGCCCATGGGCATGCCGCCGAAAACGGCAGGTGAGAGCTGGATGCCCAGTTCGGCAAAGTGGTCGGCAAAGCGGGGCCGGACGCCGGTGGGAATGGGACGGCCGAGGAACCGTCCGTTAGCGTCCAGCCCGGCGCTGTAGTCGAAGGTGAATGCGTCCTGCAGGGTGACGATGTCCCCTTCCATGCCCTGAACCTCGGTGACGTGGGTGACGCGTCGCGTCCCGTCCCTGAGCCGCGAGATATGCACAATCAAGTTCACGGCCGATGCAATCTGTTCGCGAATTGCACGCAGCGGTAAGTCCATCCCGGCCATGAGCACCAAGGTTTCAAGCCGCGCGATGGCATCGCGGGGAGAGTTGGCGTGAACTGTGGAGATAGAACCGTCATGTCCGGTGTTCATCGCCTGCAACATGTCGAGCGATTCACCGCCGCGGACTTCACCGATCACAATTCGGTCGGGCCGCATACGAAGCGAATTCCGGACCAGGTCCCGGATGGAGATCTCGCCCTTGCCCTCAATGTTGCGCGGCCGACTCTCCAGCCGCACCACGTGTTCCTGCTGCAACTGGAGTTCCACGGCGTCTTCGATGGTGACAATCCGCTCATCGGCCGGCAGGAAGGACGAGAGCACATTGAGCAGAGTCGTCTTACCGGTGCCGGTGCCACCAGATACCAGGATATTTAGCCGGGCGTGCACACAGGCGTGCAAGAGCTCCGCCATCTCCGGCGTCAAGGTTCCGAAGGTAATCAGATCGTCGACAGTCAAAGGTTTCTGCCCGAACTTACGGATTGTCAGCGATGCCCCGTTCACTGCAAGAGGGGGGATAATCGCGTTGACGCGCGAGCCGTCGGACAAGCGGGCATCAACCATGGGCGATGACTCGTCGATCCGCCGCCCGACCTTTGTGACGATACGTTCAATAATCCGTCGCAGGTGGTCTTCCGAACTGAACCGTGCGTTCGTGAGGAACAGTCGCCCGCCACGTTCCACGTAGACTTTGTCCGGCCCGTTCACCATGATTTCCGTGACAGCCGTCTCATTCAGGAACTTCTGGAGCGGTCCGAGGCCCAGGACATCGTCCATAATCTCCTGAACGAGCCGGTGCCGTTCGGGGGCAGTAAGCGGAATTTCGTCTTCGTCCACGATGGCCCGAAGTTCTTCCTTGACGTAGCTTTGCAGCTCGGCCTCGTCCAGGGACGCATCGGTGATCCGGCTGCCCATGCGTTCGTACAGTGCGGTGCCTGCCCGATCCTTGACGGCGGTCAAAGCTTCGTTGGCATCCGTGCCGAGGACCTTCAGCTCAGGTGACATAGACGGTGACTCGGCGGCAGTTGATGGCCCACTGGACCAGGGGCCGTTGGCGACCGCTGGTTTCGTCGCAGCTTCCGTGTCGACGCCACGAAGAGATT
This sequence comes from Arthrobacter sp. ok909, assembly GCF_900104405.1. Classification (NCBI taxonomy): domain Bacteria; kingdom Bacillati; phylum Actinomycetota; class Actinomycetes; order Micrococcales; family Micrococcaceae; genus Arthrobacter; species Arthrobacter sp. ok909. The sequence goes on from NZ_FNJS01000009.1 coordinate 103,122, forward strand.
CAAAACGCTTGGTGAGGTTCATTAGACTACTGCCCTTCTGTGAAGTTTCTTGTGGGGGCGGGACTCCCAGGCGGCGGTGAACCGTTCCACGAGCTGGCGGAGACCCTTTGTCACCGAATCCCTGGTGCCGTCTTGGAGCAGCGGTACGCCTTTGTTCGTCGAAAATGGCACAGCCCGGGAACGCGGCAGTACCACATCAACGGGGCATCCGATGGTGGCCTCAACGTCTTGCAGCGTCAGCCCTGTCCGTCGGTCAGCAAAATTGAGCACGACGTGGCGGTTCTCAGGTACGAGGTCGAGTTCCGCGAGGATGCCGAATCCAGTTCGAAGCCCCCGGATGCTGGGGATGTCCATCCCGCACACCCACACAGCATCGGTAGCCATTTCCAGCGTGGCCAGGACGTGCTCGCCCAGGCCAGGCGCCGTATCAACCACGACGTATTGGAATTCGTTGGACAGCTGGCTCAGGAGGCGTCCCACCTGTTCGCCCGAGATGTGATCGGCGTCAGTTGGGCGCAGCGGGGCACAGAGGGCGTAGATGCCCGAGGGGTGCAGAGTCAAATAGGACTTCAGCACGACGCTGTCCTGAACTGCAGCACCGACTACGGCATCGGCCAGCGTCCGCTCCGGTTCCAGCATCAGTCCCGATGCAACGTCGCCGAATTGGAGGTCGAGGTCTACCACCACGACGCCCATGGGAGCCTCCTTGCCCAGCCCCACCGCCAGGTTGGTGGTGACGGTTGTCTTGCCGACCCCGCCTTTGGGCGACATGACCGCAATGATCCGGCCACTCCTGGGCAGGCCTTCCACCGAGTTTCCCAGCCCGCGGCGCCGGCCGGCTGCGGCGAGACTTGCCCGTTCCAGCAACGAGCGGATGGTGTCAACGTCCGCACCGGGTTGGAGTAGATCCCTGATGCCGGCCCGCATTGCGGGGAGGGCCACACCCTCCTCACTTTCGGTAACGAGGACGACGCTTATTTCCGGATATTGAAGGTCGAAGAGACTGGCAAGACGGATGGAGTCCTCTGTCTGCAGGCCGGGGCCCAGCAGAATGACTTCCAGCGGGTCGCCACTGAGTACCCGGAGCAGATCGTCGGGCCCCTGGGGGAGACTGTCGGCCACGATCGCGTGGAAGGTGCCATGCAGCCCGGAAGCTGCCTGCCTTACACGCCGTTCAAACCCTGGATCTGAGGTGATCAGTACGAAGCGGCTCATCGGTACAGTTCCGGCTTCTTGACCACAACGGGGGCGCCCTCCGTGGCGGTGGATGGCTCCTTGGTAAGCCATAGGCTCCCAAAGTGGGCACCAAAGGCGATTTTCGCGGAATCGGCGTCGTTCCGGGCAAACGTGACGATCAGCTGTCCCGTGGGCAGTTCCGTGTTGGCCTGCGTAGCCGGGTCAGTGGAAGTTGATGCCTTCGCCGTCGACCGCTGAACACTCGTCACCAGGACCTTGTGGAAGACCTCCTGACCGGTTTCGACGTCCGGGGAGTCCTTCAGCGCGCCCTTGTCGAAGAGGACGACGATGCCCACGGTGTCGCCGGCCGCGATGCGTCCGCCGACAACCCGCTGGGCCTCCAGCTGCACTGAGATCTCCTGCATCCCGTTAGGGACAGGAACGGACCCTGGCGCGGAGAGGCTCTCCGGATCGGCCAATCGGGCGCCGAGCAGGGGCTCTCCGGGCAGCAGGTCAACACCTGCGACCTTGCCGTTCAACCCGTCGAGACTCTTCAGAGCGCCGTTGGGAACGGAAGCTGCCGGAAGCGATGCCAGCTTGACGCCGGATTTAATCTTGTCGAGATCGGATCCTTTCGGGATTTGATCCTGAACTACCAGAACTTCGACGGGCTGCAGGTCCGCTTGGGCCCTGGCTTCTGATGCTTGAACATATGAGACCAAGAGCAGAGTGCCAACGATTGCCAGCACAAGTGCGACGATGCCTCCCAGTAGGCGAGTTTTCACTTTTACTTTCCCCTTTGTGTTCGGTTACTTGGTGAGACCAACGACAATGACGTTGCCGTTCTGTGTTGTTGAACCGCCGGTGAAGAGCCCCGGATCCGCCGAATAGCCCACAAAGGTGCCGTAGAGCCCCTTCTCGCTACCGCTGAAGACGCCGGCGTTATATTTGGCCTGGCCCGAAAGGTTCCACGCCTGGAGCTTGAAACCGGCCCACTTCTCGATGAAGTACTGGACCGTGCTGCCGTTGCAGGAGCCGAACTGCGATGTGGACATGCCACTGCAGGTGTATTTGTAAACCGGAATGGCAACGATCGAGTTGGCCAAATCCGGATTCTTCGATGGATCGAATAGATCCATGCAACCCGTCGGCACACTTCCTCCCGAACTGGTCAAACTCCACTGTCCGACCTCGGCGGTTACGTTGCACCCGGTGTTGCCATCCGGTGCCAACCATGCGAATCCACCCGGAATAATCTGATTGGAAGGATTCCTGCCGTTGCAGTCCTGTGCCCCGCCCTGAATCAGGATCTTGTGCGGTAGACCATCGTCGATGAACTCGCAGGTGGCAAACGCCAGCGGCAGGACGCTCCTACCCTTAGTGGGGTACTTCCACTTCGCCTCAGCCGAGGCCTGAATGTCCGTAACCTGAATCCCAAGCACACGCGCGAAGACGAGTGAGAAGTGATTATTTCCCGAGGTGTCCTGGGACTGGGTTGTGACGTTCACCGTGCCGGAACTTGCGTCGGAAGTCACCGTGGCACTGAGCACGTTGGTATGCCCGTCCAGGGCGTTGCCATTTGCAAATCCCGTAGCGAACGACATAGGTGCGGTACAGGACGCGGCGGTAGGCGTTTTGGCGCAGGAGTCCGCAATGGCCAAAGCGGCGGAATCCGCACCATTTTGCAGCTGAGCGTGTTCGGAGTACATCATCGCGACATCAACTGCGAACGCCGCCATTCCAAGCATCGCCACCATCAGGATCGCGGTCAGGGGTGCAATGACACCTCGCTCGGGATCATCGTGCCTCAGCCGCCACATCGCATTACACCTTTGCTGGAGATGTTGAGGCTGGCCGGCATACCCGGGATAAGCGCGGGAAATCCGGTCATGTAGGGAGTTGCGAAATTGACGGTGACAATAACGCTGTCGCCAGCCGCGCAAGCAGAGCCGCCGGAGTAGGAAATGTTGATGTTCCCAGGCGCCAGCGCGACTGACGGTGCAGCACTGACGCCTACACCCTGGGCGGTTGCCGTGCTGAAGCTGGCGTCGGCGTAGTGAATCGCCGTATACCGTGCAGTCTCCCGGGCAGCCTCTGAAAGCGATACCTGGATGTTGAACGCCCTGCTAAATTCGACGATTCCCAGTACGAGAACGAGGAAGATCGGCAGGACCAACGCGAACTCGACTGCGACCGCGCCCTTTTCCTTGAGAGATCCGGGGCGTCCGGCCGCCCGACGCCGGCGAGTCATCAGAGGCCGTCTACCACGGCTTGAAAGCCAGGAATTAGCTGACCTCCAAGAACACCGACGGTGCCGATGATTACGGCGGCGATGAGTGCCACCAAGAGGCCGTATTCGACCGCTGTCGCTCCCGCCTCGTTTGAAAGTTTCCCCCACCGGCTGGCTCCCGCCGCCCGCCGAAGGGCCAAGCTACATCTGCTGAGACCTTTCACAACCCCTCCAAATTGAGACCTTGCACAATGCTTCAAATCAAAAAGCCCAGGGGCGGAGCGATGACAGCGGAACTATCGCCCGAACTGCCGCCGCCCGCCCCTGGGTTTTCGGAGGATTAGTTACGGGAGCTTGCCCGAGATCGTGGTGAACGCGCCGTTGATCTGGGTGCCGAGCGTTACGACGGTGCCGATGATGACGGCTGCGATGAGCGCTACGAGCAGTCCGTATTCAACGGCCGTTGCACCCTTCTCCGAAGAGAGGCGATCCTTGGCGCCGGCGATGAAGGCAAGCATTGAGACCATGAGACCAGTCATTTTATTTTTCCTTTTCCAGAGAGTATTGAATATGAAACGAATTCCAGTAAATCCCCGATTACCTATTTGCTGGAGGTTCGTTGGGACAACATTTGCACGGGCGCAAACGGCACGGCAATGATGTTCGATACTCGACTTTTGGAAGGAAAATGGAGGCACCACCTACCCGCAAATAGGAGGTGTACTCAGTTTCTAAGTAGGAGCAGGGCTCGACTACTTGATTTGATAAGCCGACTTACTTAATCAACGCAGGTGCGTAGGTGGAGGCTACCTAGGGGAACAGCAGGATGACGGCCAGGCCGGCCGCCAGCATGGAGGGCCCGTACGCCACTTCCTTTGGCTTGTTTCCGCGGTTTTTCAGCACTATGACCACGGAGACGATCCCGCCCGTGACGAACCCCAAGGCTCCGCCATAGAACAAGTGGGACCAGCCTAGGTATCCCAAGTACAGGCCAAGTGGTGCCGCAAGCTTCACGTCCCCCATTCCGAGGCCGTTTCGGCTGGTCAAGGCCAAAATCAGGTAAGAAATGAAGAGAATTAATCCGCCGGCAACCCCCCGAAGCAGGTTTCCGGCCTCGCCGGACACCCCTGCGGCCGCCCCGAGCAGCATCAGTCCGGCCCCCAATAGGGGCAAAACCATCCGGTTTGGCAGCAGGTGGTGGATCAGGTCGATCCGCGCCAGCTGGACGCCGGCCACAGCCAGCAGTAGGTATGCGGGTAGCTCAGGCGACGGCCCAAGCCGCCAGGCCAGAAGCGCGGACAGCGCGAAAGTGACCGCCGCCGTCGTAATTCTGGTGCGTAGTGTCGGTAAGGCGCCAAGGCGGGGGAGTGCGCGCCGGATGAGGAACTCGGCCAGCAGGGACAGGCAAGCGCCCGCGAGGCCAACCCCGGCTATGAAGAGAACGTCAGTAAAGGACCCAAGCGGCTGCGCGAACAGCAGTGAGGCGGTGCCGGCTGCGGCGGGATCGGACACGGTTCCTCCAGGGATGCGACGGTCCGGCACGGGACAGTACGTGAAGCAGTGAGCACGCAGAATGCATCCGGACACCCCATTTTGACCCAAGACCCCGCGGCAGGCTATTCTTGGTAGTCGTTGTGCGTGTCCTACTCGATGGTGCGTGCCCGCTTGAGAATCCGGTTGCAGGATAGCTACTCAACGTGCACATTCGAGACCTCAGGATGACTGGTTACATAGAGCCCTCACCTCTGTTCCGGTAGCGCATAGATAGTAGGTGCACCTTGAGTGACGCCTAAAACAAGAACGCCAGAACAAGAACGAGGCAAACACCGTGCGTACGTACACCCCGAAGCCCGGCGATATCAACCGCCAGTGGCACGTCATTGACGCCACCGACGTTGTCCTTGGTCGTCTCGCCAGCCAGACCGCAATCCTGCTGCGCGGCAAGCACAAGGCCACCTTTGCGTCCCACATGGACATGGGCGACTTCGTCATCATCATCAACGCTGAAAAGGTTGCCCTCACCGGCGCCAAGCTGGAGCAGAAGCGCGCATACCGCCACTCCGGTTACCCGGGCGGCCTGACCTCCGTCAACTACGCGGAGCTGCTGGAATCCAACCCGGTTCGCGCCGTGGAGAAGGCCATCAAGGGCATGCTCCCGAAGAACTCCCTCGCTGCACAGCAGCTGGGCAAGCTGAAGGTGTACCGCGGTGCTGAGCACCCCCACGCCGCCCAGCAGCCCAAGACTTTCGAAATCACCCAGGTCGCCCAGTAGTCCTGGCCACCAACCAACTTTTAATCAAGGAGAATCGTGGCTCAGAACGAAGAACTGACCACCGAAGCCGTCGAGGCTGAGGAAAACCTGACCAGCTACACCTCGGAGAGCGGTGCTGCGGAAGCAGCTGCGCCGAAGAAGGAACGCCCGGCACTGACCGTTGCCGGCGCTGCAGTTGGCCGTCGCAAGGAAGCCGTTGCACGCGTTCGCGTTGTGCCGGGCTCCGGCAAGTGGACCATCAACGGCCGCGAGCTGGCGAACTACTTCCCGAACAAGCTGCACCAGCAGGACGTCAACGAGCCCTTCAAGATCCTCGATCTTGATGGCGCCTACGACGTCATTGCCCGCATCCACGGTGGCGGCATCTCCGGCCAGGCCGGTGCCCTGCGCCTCGGCATCGCCCGTTCGCTGAACGAGATCGACACCGAGAACAACCGCGCCACCCTGAAGAAGGCCGGTTACCTGCGTCGCGACGCTCGCGTGATCGAGCGCAAGAAGGCCGGTCTCAAGAAGGCCCGCAAGGCTCAGCAGTACTCGAAGCGCTAATCCCGCTTCAGACGCCAGAAGGCGCCTCTCCGAAAGCCCGTCCCGCCACTTGGCGGGGCGGGCTTTCGCCGTTCCCAAGGACTTTCCTATGTGGCCAGTCGGAAGAATTGTGCGCCGTCGATATCCTCAGCTATGAATCGTTGCCTGACCCACTCGACGATCCTGGCCGACTCGCCGCGGCCCTCCAGAGTTTGCGGCGGCAGACCCTGGATCACGACTGATCCCACACGGCCCTCCTCGACAAGGATTTTGAACTGCTCCAGGGTGGGAAACGGGTCCGTGCCATTAAAACCGCCAAGCGGCAATACTGCCCGGCCCAAGTCCAATTGATAATTGGCCGCCGTCTCTGAGCCCACGACAGCTGCTGCCCATGTCACGGACGACGGCGTCCCACGGAGCCGTTCCAACAGCGCCCTAGACGGTAGATCTCCGTACATAAGCGACAGGGAGCTTGCTGGGGTGTCGCGAGATGCGCGAGAACGGTCATCACTCCGCTGCCCGAGAATACTGGGCCCGGCGACAACGCCTGCTCCGTTATGGGGGTTCAGAACCGTATTCAGGGACCAGAGGACAGGGCCAGCGAACAACGTGACAATGAGAAGGGCCGCTGTCGTCTTGGCCACTGCCGGGCTGGGTGGCCGAACCAAGACCGCCGCGAGGACTAGTCCCCAGATTGAGAGCGTGGCCACTGGCAGCCACGGGAATTCCTCCACCGAACGCGAGGCCGAGACGAAAGCGAAAATCATGCTCGCGATCAGGGTGAGGCCGGTCAGAATGCGGATCCTGAGCCGTTGCAAGCCGCCTAGGAAGCGCACCAAGGCAAACGCAGCCAGGAAACACAGAGGCGGAACTGCCGTGAGCACGTAGTACGGATGCACGATTCCTGACATGAAAGCTAGCACGGTCGCGGCGCAGGCAAACCAGACGCAGCAGGCCAGGAGAAGTGCACGTGCCGCCGGCTGTCCCTGGCGGCGCCATAGATACCATATACCCACGCACAGACCGGCAACGGCCAAGGGAAGAAACCAGCCGCCTTGCCCGGAGAACTCCGGTTGGAGGAAACGCTGGAAGCCAGCGTCCAACTTTTCCGTCGTGCCCGTGACATCCACGCTCATTGCGCTATTGGCGTCCTCGCCCGTGAGACGATCGAGTCCGTTGTAGCCCAACGTCAGTTCGATGACGCTGTTGTTCCTGGATCCGCCAATGAAGGGTCGGTTGGCGGGGCTCGTCAGCTGGACGACGAGCAGCCACCATCCCCCGGCAACGGAGGCCGCTCCGAGTGCACCCAACAGATGCATGAAGCGTCGGTCCAGAGAGGTGCGCGCAAAGACCCAGTAGGTCAGGCCCACGGACGGCAGGACTAATACGACTTGGAGCTGTTTTGTTAGGAACCCCGCGCCCGTAAGGACACCGGCCAGCAGTAGCCAGCGAAGCCTGGAACTGTCCACGGCTTCGAGGGTCACATATACAATCCCAATCATGAGTAGCGTCAAGAGCGCGTCCGGGTTGTTGTAGCGGAAAATCACGGTGGCGGCCGGGATGACGGCCATGAAGGATGCGGACAGCAGTGCAGTAGCCGCATCGAAGCGCTTGCGGACCATGCGGTAGAGCAGATAGACGCTAATGACGCCCATGAGGGCTTGGGGGAGCAGTATGCTCCAGGAGTTGAGCCCGAATAGCCGGACCGACAGCGACATGACCCAAATGCTCAGCGGGGGCTTATCCACGCTGATGGCGTTGTTCGGATCGGACGATCCGAACAGGAAAGCGGTCCAATCGAGCGAGCCGGACATCACGGCTGCTGAATAGAATGAATTCGCCCACCCGTTGCGGTCAAGCCCCCAGGTGTACATCAGCGTCGTGAAGACAAGGAGGACCAACAGCGCCGGACGTTCCCAGACTGGATCCGCAGACGGACCGCGAATAATCTTCGCTAGCTGTCCCCGTATCCGGGGCTGCGGCCGGACACTGTTTGTCCCGCTAGCACTCCCGAGACCGGCAGCAGTCCGACTCAATGTGCCGGCCCTTGGGCCGGCGTCAGCGCGAGTGCGGCAGAGCGCTCTTCGCCGCGACTAACTCGGAATACCCAGACGCGCAGCAGCACGAACCTCATCAGGGTTGCAAGAATATTCGCTCCGGTAAGCATTATCAGTTCATGGTTCGGAGAGGCATCTGCATTAATCGTGTGAAGGACAGCCAGCGACGACGACGTCATGAGCCACGCGAGCAGGAACACAACCAACCCTTGGAACTGCTGGGTGAAGAGCCTGGCCGGACCACTAATGCCAAACGTAAAACGGCGGTTGGCTGCTGTGTTGCCGAGGGCAGTTAGAAGCAGGGCCATGAAATTGGCCGGCTGTGCCCCGAGTGGTGCCTGGAGAAGAAGATAAAGCAGCGCAAAGGCGATCGTGGAGAGGGCCCCAACTATCCCGAACCGGAGTACTTGGCCAAAGAAGCTGGGTCGGCCCGGAGGAACGATTGGCCTGCGTCCCAGTTCGGCGTAAATCGCCTGAACTGGAATGCTCCCGTTGAGCAGCGAGCCCGCAACGCGGACCAAACCGCGGAGATCATCCAATGCTGTCTGCCTGATATTGACTCTGCTGTCGGGGTCGTCAACCCAGTCCACGGGGATTTCATGAATCCGAAGACCGGAGCGCTCCGCGATGATCAGCAGTTCAGTATCGAAGAACCAGCCGTTGTCTTCGACGTGCGGGAGCAGTCGCCTGGCTACGTCGGCGCGGATCGCCTTGAACCCGCATTGCGCGTCCGAGAATTTCACCTGCATGGTCCGCTTGAGCAGAAAGTTGTATGACCGGGAAATGAACTCACGCTTTGGGCCACGGCTGACCCGCGAGCTCTGCCCGAGCCTGGTCCCGATGGAAATATCCGAATGTCCAGACAGCAAGGGAGCAACCAACGGCGGCAACGCTGCGAGGTCCGTTGAGAGATCAACGTCAAGGTAGGCAAGCACTTTGGCAGAGGAAGCCTCCCAGGCATCGCGCAGGGCGAAACCACGTCCTTTAACGTCAAGCCTGCGATAAACCACGTTAGGTAATTGGGCGGCCAATCGCGTTGCAATGGCAGCGGTATTGTCTGTACTGGCATTGTCCGCGATGGTGATTTGCCACGTCGATGGCATTTCCTGCGATAAATACGTGGCGAGCTTACTGATGCTGTTTTCGAGTACCAATTGTTCATTAAAGACCGGTACAACGATTTCGAGCGCCAAGCCCCCAGAGCTAGGTGTCATGCCTCGAAGCATAACTGGACGCTGGAAGCGAGGCGAGTGTTTTGGAAAAATTTGATTACACGGTCGTACAAATCCAAGTAGTTGACAGCAGTTTCCAGCCGGATGTGAGTGGGCCCGACCTGTGACGGTTGGAGCTGAGACCGATGACGATAGTGGAGATATTCGGCTGGCCGGGATCTTCCTTCTGATCCGGAACGTGCTCTGGCAATGGAACGGTCCGGTTCGACGGGTTTCCTCGAATGGTGGCAACGGAATGGGGTATGTTCGCCGGAGAGCGGTGTGCCGCGTGATCGAGGGGGGATCGTATGCCGGAGCCCGGTGTTGAGGTTGTGTGGGGCGCGTTGTCGAGGGCGTGGCGGAAGGCCGAGTACGAGGAGCTGTGGCTGCAGTTCCGGCCCCGAGGAGGGGGTCCGCGCGTGGCTGGACGCCTTCGCCCGGCACTTGGAAGCCCTGGGGAAGACCGGGAGGGTCACCGCCGCACCGCAAGTGTTTTTCCCGGAGTGGATGAGCGGCGCAGTCGAGCTGCCGCGGCAGCTGACGGCGTTCGTGTCCTACCAGACCGATGATCTGGCGCTGCTGGACGCCGACGAACAGGGCCGTGCGTGGCATGTCCCTGCCGCCCTGACCGCGAAGATCGCCGACGCCGGCACAGCGTGGGGCCGCTTCGACGGCGCCGACGTCTACCTGCAGCGCAGCATCCACCAAGTCCGGACAAGGAACCCCGACGTCGGCCCGGCGCTGGCGGACGGCGCCGCAAAATTCGCACAGGCTCGGGTGCCATATCTGCCGGCTCAACCTCGCCGGGTGGTCTGGGCATCGCTAAGCCCCTTGGGCCGGACCTGCTACGGGGTCATGGACGATACGGCGACCTGGCAGGACCGGCTGGCCGAAGTCACCCGGGTCATGGTCGCACTCCCCGGAGACACCGATCTGGCATTTGTGCAGTACAGCCACTTCCACACCACCACCTGGAGCGATCTTTCCACCGGCAGGCCCCCGCTGCCGTACGTAGACGAATACCACATCCGCTACAACAGGCACCTGAACGGGCAGTACATGCCCGACGCGCACGGACTGCAGCTCCTCACCGACGCCCACCTGAAGCACGCGAACGACCTCTCCGACTGGATCATCGAACCCCTCGGCGCAGGCAAACACCTCGTGCAGGCTAAAGATTTGGAGCCCTGGTACGCCGCCATCGACCCCGACCCGACAACACTGGCGAAGGCGCGCGCCGACTTCGGCGGGATGATCTTCACCCCGGAAATCATCACAGCCAACCCCCCACCCTGGTCCTGACCCAACGATGGCGTGAGTGACCACCACGCCACTCCAAAGGGGGATCGATAATGGCGCGCCACCGACCGCGGCCGGCCATCGACTAAACTTGACCCGATGTCTAGATTATTTGGAACAGATGGAGTCCGGGGCCTGGCGAACGGGTTGCTGACCGCCGAGCTCGCGTTGCAGCTGGCGCAGGCCGCCGCCGTCGTGCTTGGCCACGACCGCAATACGAGCGGGGAGCGGCCGCGAGCCGTCGTGGCACGCGACCCGCGGGCCAGCGGTGAGTTCCTCGCCGCCGCCGTGGAGGCCGGGCTGTCCAGCTCCGGGATCGACGTCTACGACGCCGGCGTGCTTCCCACCCCGGCCGCCGCCTACCTCGTGGCGGACCTCGACGCCGACTTCGGCGTGATGATCTCCGCCTCCCACAATCCCGCGCCGGACAACGGCATCAAGTTCTTCGCCCGCGGCGGCCAGAAGCTGCCCGACGACGTCGAGGACGCCATCGAAGAGCAGCTCGGCAAGGAGCCCTTCCGGCCGGTCGGCGGCGAGGTGGGGCGGATCCAGCGATTCTCCGACGCCGAGGACCGGTACATCGTGCACCTGCTCGGCACCCTTCCGCACCGCCTGGACGGCCTGAAGGTAGTCCTTGACTGCGCCCACGGTGCAGCCAGCGGTTGTTCCCCTCAGGTGTTCAAGGACGCCGGCGCCGACGTGATCCTCATCGGCGCCGAACCGGACGGACTCAACATCAACGACGGGGTGGGCTCCACCCACCTCGGCCCGCTCCAGCGGGCCGTCCTGGACCACGGGGCTGACCTTGGCATCGCCCACGACGGTGACGCCGACCGCTGCCTCGCCGTGGACCACGAAGGCAACGAGGTGGACGGCGACCAGATCATGGCGATCCTGGCCGTGGCCCTGAAGGCCTCCGGAAAGCTCAAGGACGATGTCCTGGTGGCCACCGTGATGAGCAACCTCGGCCTGAAGATCGCCCTGCGCGAGGCCGGTATCAGCCTGCGTGAAACCGGCGTGGGGGACCGCTATGTCCTCGAAGAAATGCGCAACGGCGGCTACAGCCTAGGCGGCGAGCAGTCCGGGCACGTGATTTTTGCCGACCACGCCACCACCGGCGACGGCGTGCTGACCGGCCTGCAGATCGCAGCCCAGGTGGCCCTCACCGGGCGCCCGCTCAAGGAGCTGGCCACCGTGATGACCAAGCTGCCGCAGGTCCTCATCAACGTCAAGGGCGTGGACCGCGCCCGTGTCAAGGGCGACGAAGCAGTGGCTGCGGCCGTGGCCGTCGCCGAAGCCGAACTTGGCGACACCGGACGCGTGCTGCTCCGGCCTTCCGGCACTGAACCCGTCGTCCGGGTCATGGTGGAAGCCGCTGATCAGGATACGGCGCAGAAGGTCGCTGCTGGCCTGGCCGGAGTCGTGCAGACCGAACTGGCTCTCGCCGTCGCCGCAGACTGACGGTCGGCTGTTGACCCGGAATGAACGATTGAAGCTATGTCAGGCCCTGTGGGTGAGGGTGCATGGTTTTTACAGGATTTTCGAAGGTACTGAGCGGCCGTAACAATTCCCGCCACAAAACGGCCAGCGGCAATGCAGCCCACGGAGCGTCGATAACGTCCAACGGCCACACGGCCAGCTGAACGGCGATTTGATGGAATACTGGGCCTAGCCAAAGCAGCCCAAGGGCGCCTACGGTCGAGGCGCGGACCATGGGCGAGGAATGGTACTCGAGTAGGTAGGCAAGCACCGGGACTAGCAGTACGCCGTCATAGGTTGCGATGTGCGGGGAGAAAACAACCGTCGTCGCAAGCGTGGTAAGCCATACCAGCACCGGGTCGGCCGGGCGCTTTCTGGTCCTGCATAAGTGAAAAAGCAATATCGCTGCGCCTACTGGCAACGCAGCCACCGTCAGGACCGGTGCTGTCCAACCGGCCCAGGCGGGCGGGAGGAGTCCCTGGACCAGCGATGGCAAGCCGATCATTTTCCAGGCTTGTCCTTGCTGGACCTGCTCTGTGTACAGCGGGCTGGAGAGCGCAGAAACCCAGCGAGCCATGCCGTCCACTCCGACCAAGCCGACCGAGACGCCGGCGAGCAGCGAGAACACTGCCACAAAACCTGCCAGGGCGCGAAAGTTTCGCGTTGCCAGGAGCACTATTGGGACCAGGACAAAAAGCTGCGGCTTCGCGAAACCAAGCCCGAGGATTGCGCCGGCAGAATAGTTATGACCGGCGCTGAGGAAGCGTATGCCCAGCAGCCAAACGGCGAGCACGAAGGCCGAGTCCTGCCCCCCGCCCAGCAGTTCGAAGACGGCCGGTGACGCGAAGACGGCAAGAAGGACCACTTTGCGCTTGTGCAGCATCAGTTGGGGCGCGAACAAACTTAGGCTCAGCGTGCACGCAACCAGTAGGGCCGCACTCACAGCCAGCCAGATCAGAGCGCTCAGGTTGTACGGCATGAGGGCAAGTGGGGCATAAGACGCGGCGACGACAGCAGGTGAGACAAACCAGGCCAGTGTGGTCACGGGTCCGAGCGCCCTCTCTTGGAACGCCTGCTGAACCTGGGGGTCGTAAAGGGCCGCTGGCTCGCCGGCCAGCAGCAGGCCTCCGCCTGTCCAGTGGGCCAGGTAGTCCGGCAGGAAGGGGCCCTGGGCGGCCGGGAGGACCACGCGGGTAACCGAGGAGGCCAGCAGCGCAACGCCGGACATGACTGCAAAGATCATCGGATAAACTCTGAGCCGGTCCGGCGTGATGAAACTGTCAATCCTTTGCACCAAAATAGCGAGCACCTGCCGACCCTTTGTCATGGTCAGTGAGACTACAGGATGGGCAGCCGCACCGTCCTGTTAGCGATATCCGGGTGCTGCTTCTACCCCGAAGTACTCCTCCAGCGTATTGATGCCGCGGTTCGCCATGTCCGTCGCCGCTTGCACGCCGATGTAGCGCAGGTGCCAGGGCTCGTAGTAGTAGCCCGTGATCTCGTGGAGCATCCACGGGTAGCGGACCACGAAGCCGAAACGGTGGGCGTTGGCCTTGGCCCAGACCGCCGCCGGCTGCTGGGCGAAGCACGGCTGGAAGCTGCATGCCCCGCCCCCGTCGCCGATGTCGAAGGACCAGCCGGTCTGGTGTTCGGAGTACCCCGGCCGGGCTGAAACGGTGTCCGCCTCGGCCCGGCCCCGGGTGCGCACGTAGCTGCCGTAAGTCGCCGTCTGTGTCTTGAACGATCGGTACCCGCTGGCCAGGGTGATGATGACGCCGTCGGCAGCCGCGGCACCGAACATCTTCTCCGCCGCTGCCGCCGTCGTGCTGTTCAGCAGTGCCGCCTCGCCGGAGGTGGCCAAGCGGACGGCCGACCGGACGAGGTCCGGTGGCACAAAGGTGGCGGGGGAGAGCGGCCGGTGCTTGTTGACGATTACCCACGGGCTGGTTGGGTCCGTAAGTGACTGCTGCGCCCCCCGCGCTGAGGCCGACGGCGGTGCCTTCGGTGGAGCTGCCTTCGACGGCGGTGCTGCCGCCGGCGTCGGTGGCGTGGCCGCCGCCGTCGTCCTTTCCGGAACGGTTGCCGCCGACGCCGCGACAGTCGGCGCCCCGGTGCCGATACCCGGGCTGAGCCCCGGCGTCGGTGCCGGTATGCCGGCCGGTGCTGAAGCGGGCGCGGACGCCGGGGCCGGAGTGCAGGCGCTCAGGGCCGCGAGGCCGGTGCCTGCCAGCAGGAGGCGGCTGAACGCCCGGCGGCTTGGCGAATCCGGTCCGGCCGACGGCCGTCCGATCGATTCGCCCCCGCCGTGGTAGCACATGTGTGCTAGACCTTCCTCAGCAGCATCCGCCGGATGGAGTGGTCGGCGTCCTTGGTCAGAACCAGTTGCGCCCGGCCCCGGGTCGGGAGGACATTTTCCTCGAGGTTGGGCTCGTTGATGCGCTTCCAGATCTCGCGCGCGGTCTGTTCAGCCTCGGCATCGGAGAGGGTCGCGTAGCGGTGGAAGTAGGATTCCGGCTGCGCGAAGGCGGTGCTCCGCAGCTTGCGGAAGCGGTCCACGTACCACTCCTCGATATACGAGGTCTTGGCGTCGACGTAGATGGAGAAGTCGAAGAAATCGCTCAGGGCGAGGCCCTGCCTGCCGTCCTGCCGTGCCCGGGCCGGGGCCAGGACGTTCAGTCCCTCGACGATCAGGACGTCCGGCCGGCGCACGACCACTTCCTTGCCCGGGACAATGTCATAGGTCACGTGGGAGTACCACGGCGCCCGGACTTCCTCGGCGCCGCCCTTGATCTCGCTCACGAAGCGCAGCAGAGCCCGGCGGTCGTACGACTCCGGGAAACCCTTGCGCTCCAGCAGCTGCCGGCGCTTGAGCTCGGCCAGGGGGTAGAGGAACCCGTCCGTCGTGATGAGCTCCACGTTGGGGGTGCCCGGCCAGCGCCGGAGCATTTCCCGCAGCACACGGGCGATGGTGGACTTGCCGACGGCCACCGACCCGGCAACGCCGATCACGAACGGCGTGCGCTGGGTGGTCTCGCCAAGGAACGTTGTGGTGGCGGCATGCAGTTGGCCGGCGGCCTCCACATACAGGTGCAGGAGCCTCGAGAGCGGCAGGTAGACCTCGCGCACTTCCTTGATATCGAGGGGGTCCCCGAGGCCACGAAGGCGGACCACGTCCTCTTCATTAAGGGGCTGCTCCATCTGGGCAGCGAGCCGGGACCAGGTCTGACGGTCCAGCTCCACGAACGGGGAGACACCTTCCCCGGTCGCTTCATTGCGTTGCAAAGTCACCCTAGAGATTCTGCCCCTCACGACGCCGAGAGCGAAATGGACGGGCCGGTCGGAGCCGGAATGCGGCCGCCGCGGGCCGCCGAGGGCCCGTCACGGCGCAGTACCGGCCCAACACCGCACCCCGCGTCGAAGCGTCCATACGGCCTTGTCCAACGTCCTCCCTCCCGGAAACCCGCTAGGCTTGACCCCATGTGTGGAATCGTTGGATATGTGGGCCACTCAGATGGCCGGGTAAATGCTGGACACAATGCCTTGGACGTTGTCCTTGAAGGATTGCGGCGCCTGGAGTACCGCGGCTACGACTCCGCGGGAATTGCCGTGGTTGCCGACGGCACCATTTCCTCCCGGAAGAAGTCGGGCAAGCTGAGCAACCTGATTGCCGAGCTCGAGACCAGCCCGTTGCCCGAATCGGTCACCGGCATCGGCCACACGCGCTGGGCGACTCACGGCGGCCCGACGGACCAGAACGCCCACCCCCACCTGTCCGACGGCGGCAAGCTGGCGCTGATCCACAACGGCATCATCGAGAACTTTGCCGAACTCAAGCAGGAACTTCTCCGCAAGGGCGTCATTTTCCAGTCCGAGACCGACACCGAAGTGGCCGCCGCGCTGCTGGGCGACATCTACCGGAACCAGATCGGCGCTGACGCGGCCAAGGGCGGCCTCACCCGGGCCATGCAGCTCGCCTGCCAGCGGCTCGAAGGCGCCTTCACCCTCTTGGCCGTCCACGCCGACCAGCCGGACGTAGTGGTCGCAGCCCGCCGCAACTCCCCGCTCGTGGTGGGCCTGGGCGACGGCGAGAACTTCCTCGGCTCCGACGTCTCCGGCTTCATCGACTACACCCGGCGCGCCGTGGAACTCGGGCAGGACCAGATCGTCACGATCACCGCCGACTCCGTGGAGATCACGGACTTCTACGGCGCCCCCGCCGAAGGCAAGGAATACCACGTCAACTGGGACCCGGCCTCCGCGGAAAAGGGCGGCTTCCCGTCCTTCATGGAAAAGGAAATCCACGACCAGCCGGACGCCGTGCTCCAGACCCTGCTGGGCCGCTCCGACATCCACGGCCGGCTGACGCTCGACGAGCTCCGGGTCGACCCGGAACTGCTCAAGAACGTCAACAAGATCATCGTCCTGGCCTGCGGCACCTCCGCCTACGCCGGGCAGGTGGCGAAGTACGCGATCGAGCACTGGTGCCGGATCCCCACCGAGGTCGAACTTTCGCACGAATTCCGCTACCGGGATCCGATCGTGGACGAGAACACCCTGATTGTTTCCATCTCCCAGTCCGGCGAGACCATGGACACCCTCATGGCCGTTCGCTACGCCAAGGAACAGGGCGCCAAGACGGTCTCCATCTGCAACACCAACGGATCCACCATCCCGAGGGAATCCGACGCCGTGCTCTACACCCACGCCGGACCGGAGATCGCCGTGGCCTCGACCAAGGCCTTCCTCGCCCAGATCAGCGCCGCCTACCTGCTGGGCCTTTATTTGGCACAGCTGCGCGGCAACAAGTTCCAGGGCGAGATCAAGGACATCCTGGCCGACCTCGGCAAGATCCCGGCCAAGATCCAGCACATCCTCGACAACGAGGCAGAGATCAAGGAACTCGGACGGTCGATGGCCGATGCCAAGTCCGTGCTGTTCCTGGGCCGCCACGTCGGCTTCCCGGTAGCGATGGAAGGTGCCCTAAAGCTCAAGGAGCTCGCCTACATCCACGCCGAGGGTTTTGCCGCCGGCGAACTCAAGCACGGTCCGATCGCCCTGATCGAGGAAGGCCAGCCTGTATTCGTGGTGGTCCCGTCCCCGCGCGGCCGCGACTCGCTGCACTCCAAGGTGGTCTCGAACATCCAGGAAGTCCGGGCCCGCGGTGCCCGGACCATCGTGATCGCAGAAGAAGGGGACGAGGCCGTCAAGGCGTATGCCGAGCACGTCTTCTACATCCCGGAGACCCCCACGCTCCTGGCGCCGCTGCTCGCAACGGTTCCGCTGCAGATCTTCGCCCTCGCACTAGCCTCAGCCAAGGGATACGACGTGGACCAGCCGCGCAACCTGGCCAAGAGCGTGACCGTAGAATAACGCCATGATCGTTGGCATTGGCGTAGACGTCGTAGACATTGAGCGGTTCGGACGGCAACTCGA
The DNA here is from genome assembly GCF_900104405.1 of Arthrobacter sp. ok909. Classification (NCBI taxonomy): domain Bacteria; kingdom Bacillati; phylum Actinomycetota; class Actinomycetes; order Micrococcales; family Micrococcaceae; genus Arthrobacter; species Arthrobacter sp. ok909. Next base: position 120,804 of record NZ_FNJS01000009.1, read on the forward strand.
GCGCACCCCCGGGCTGCGCGACAGGTTGTTCGTCCCGGCCGAGCGGGAACTGAACACGCGGTCCCTCGCCGCACGGTTCGCCGCCAAAGAAGCCGTGGCCAAAGTGCTGGGGGCGCCGGCCGGCATGAACTGGCAGGACTGCTGGATCGGGCTGGACCAGAACGGCCCCACGGTTCAGGTCAAAGGCACGGTGCTGGCCGTGGCGGAGTCGAAGGGCGTCAAGCGCTGGCACCTGTCGATGAGCCACGACGGCGGGATCGCCACCGCTACCGTAATCGCGGAAGGCTGAGCCGGCCGCCCGGGCAGCACCAGCCTGAGCGCCAGGCATTCCCCAGCGACCGCACCGCGAACGGACTGAAACCATGATCAGCGCCTACACCGGAACACAGGTACGAGAAGCCGAGAAACCATTTCTCGACGACGCCTTGGGCCCCGGTGCGGGCGCTGTTCTCATGCAGCGGGCCGCCTACGGCCTCGCCAACGCCGTCATCAGCGCCTTGCGCGGCCGCGGTCAGCGGCTGTACGGCTCCAGCGTGGCCGTGCTGGCGGGCAAGGGCAACAACGGCGGCGACGGGCTCTTCGCCGCCGCGCTGCTGTCCGGCCGCGGCATGCGGACGACGGCGGTGCTCACCGCCGGCGACGCCCACGACGCGGGGCTGGCGGCCTTCCGGAAGGCCGGCGGACACGCCGTGTCCCTCACCGGGGACAACGTGACCGAACTCGCCGCGATGGCCGGCGGTGCCGACGTCGTGATCGACGCAATCCTCGGGACCGGCGCCCAGGGCGGGCTGCGTGGCGCGGCCGCCGGGCTGATCGAGGCCCTGGGCCGCTCCCGGCCGGACCTCGTGGTGGCCTGCGACATCCCCAGCGGCGTCGACGCGGACACCGGAGAGGCGCACGCACCGGTCCTGGCCGCCGATCTGACGGTCACATTCGGTGCCGCCAAGGCCGGCCTGCTCGCGGACCCCGGTGCCGACTTCGCCGGCCGCGTGCGGGTCATTCCGATCGGAATCGAAGGAGCGCTGCCATGGCCGGCTCTGCGACGGCTTGAGGCCCGAGACCTTTCCGCTCTCCTGCCGAGCCCGGAGCGGCGGGCCCACAAGTACTCCAGGGGAGTGCTTGGGGTGGTCGCAGGCTCCAGCGCCTATCCCGGCGCCGCCGTGCTGGCCTGCAAGGGTGCCCTGGCTGCCGGCGTCGGCATGGTGCGCTACCTTGGGCCGGCGGACGTCGCCGACCTCGTCCGGCAATCCTGCCCCGAGGTCGTGTGCAGCGCCGGCGCCGTGGCCGACACGCACGTTCAGGCATGGCTCGTTGGCTCCGGACTGGATGACTCCGATGAGCAGCAGTTGCAGCGCGCCCGCGACGCCGCAGACTCGGGCCTGCCGACGATCGCCGATGCCGGCGCGTTGCCCGCCTTGCCTGAAGTGCTTGCCCCGCAAGTGATCCTCACACCCCACGCCGGCGAACTGTCCGCATTGCTTGAGCGCCTCGGAGTTTCATTGGACCGTGCCGCGGTGGAAGCATCCACACTCGGCGCGGTGCGGCGGGCTGCGGGTCTGACCGAAGCCACGGTGCTGCTCAAAGGCGCGACGACCCTCGTTGCCTCCCCCTTTCAGGACTTCTTCAGCCAGGCGGAAGCCACCCCGTGGATGGCCACGGCCGGCAGCGGGGACGTTCTGGCGGGAATTATCGGTGGGCTGCTTGCCCAGGTGGGGGCCGACGTCGGGCGCTTCGGTGACTATGGCATCGATCCCGACGCCAGATGGGCGGCGATCGCGGCGATGGCGGCCAGCGTCCACGGCCGCGCCGGCGTGCGGGCCTCCGGCGGGGGACCGGTGACGGCCAGCGGCATTGCCGATGCGGCGCGGGAGGTGATGCGGGAGCTGTAACAATCGGGCGCGTTCAGTGCGCCCGGACAAATACTAATCCTACTTACAAGTAGTCTGTCTAGAGAATATTCGTCACGCACGAGGAGTACACATGGAAGTCTGGCCCGGAACGGCTTACCCGCTGGGAGCCACTTTTGACGGCACTGGCACCAACTTTGCCCTGTTCAGCGAGCGCGCCGAGCGCGTGGAACTGTGCCTCCTGGCTGACGACCTGAGCGAGACCCGGATCGAACTGACCGAAGTGGACGGCTATGTGTGGCACTGCTACCTGCCGCAAGTCCAGCCCGGACAGAAGTACGGCTACCGGGTCCACGGAGAATACGATCCTGACAAGGGCAACCGGTTCAACCCCAGCAAGCTGCTGATGGACCCGTACGCCAAGGCCATTCAGGGCCAGATCGACTGGGACCCGGCGCTCTTTTCCTACAACTTCGGGGACCCCATGTCCCGCAATGACACCGATTCGGCTCCACACACCATGCACGGTGTCGTCATCAACCCGTTCTTTGACTGGGACGGCGACCGCCAGCTGCGCATCCCGTACCACGAGTCGGTCATCTACGAAGCCCACGTCAAGGGCCTGACCGAGCTGCACCCGGAGGTCCCGGAGGAGCAGCGCGGCACGTATGCCGGCGTGTCCCATCCCGCCGTGATCGAGCACCTCAAGAAACTCGGGATCACCGCGATCGAGCTCATGCCCGTGCACCAGTTCGTCAACGACGGCACTCTCGTGGAGAAGGGTCTTACCAACTACTGGGGCTACAACACCATCGGCTTCTTCGCCCCGCAGAACACCTACAGCTCCTCCGGCGACGTCGGTCACCAGGTCCAGGAGTTCAAGGCGATGGTCCGGGACCTGCACAAGGCCGGCATCGAAGTGATCCTGGACGTGGTCTACAACCACACGGCAGAAGGCAACCACCTCGGCCCCACGCTGTCCTTCAAAGGCATCGACAATGCCGCCTACTACCGGCTGGTGGACGGCGACCTGAAGCACTACATGGACTACACCGGCACGGGCAACTCGCTCAACGTCCGGCACCCGCACTCCCTGCAGCTGCTCATGGACTCCCTGCGCTACTGGGTCACGGAAATGCACGTGGACGGGTTCCGCTTCGACCTCGCGTCCACCCTGGCCCGCGAGTTCTACGACGTCGACAAGCTCTCCACCTTCTTCGAGCTGATCCAGCAGGATCCGATCGTTTCCCAGGTCAAACTGATCGCCGAACCGTGGGACGTGGGCCCCGGTGGCTACCAGGTGGGCAACTTCCCGCCGCAGTGGACCGAATGGAACGGCAAATACCGCGACACCGTCCGCGACTTCTGGCGCGGGGAACCGGCCACGCTCGGCGAGTTCGCCTCGCGGCTGACCGGTTCGGCCGACCTCTACGAGAGCTCTGCCCGGCGCCCGGTGGCTTCCATCAACTTCGTCACCGCCCACGACGGGTTCACAATGCGCGACCTCGTGTCCTACAACGAGAAGCGCAACGACGCCAACGGTGAAGGCAACAACGACGGCGAATCGCACAACCGCTCCTGGAACTGCGGCGCGGAAGGCGAGACCGAGGACGACGCCGTACTGACCTTGCGCGCCCGCCAGCAGCGGAACTTCATTGCGACCCTCCTGCTGTCGCAGGGCGTTCCGATGCTCCTGCACGGCGACGAGCTGGGCCGCACCCAGCAGGGCAACAACAACACCTACTGCCAGGACTCGGAACTGAGCTGGGTGCACTGGGATGACATGGACCAGCCGCTGGTGGAGTTCACCGCCGTGGTCAACAAAGTCCGCCGCGACCACCCCATTTTCCGGCGCAGCCGCTTCTTCGACGGCCGCCCCGTCCGCCGCGGTGAGGGTGAGAAGCTCCCGGATATCGTCTGGCTCAACACCGACGGCAAGGAAATGCTGCCGGAGGACTGGGACAGCGGCTTCGGCCGGACCATCGGCGTGTTCTACAACGGCCACGGCATCCAGGAACAGGACTCCCGCGGACGCCGGATCACTGACGACAGTTTCCTTCTGGCGTTCAACGCGCATGACGACCGCGTCGATTTCCTTCTCCCGGCCGAGGAGTACTCGCCGTTCTGGGACGTCGTGGTGGACACCGCCGACCAGGCCGACACGGACCAGCCGCTCAAGGCCGGATCCGTCCTGAAGCTGGCGGCGAAGTCCCTCGTGGTCCTGCGCGCCTACTCGGGCCCGGAAGTTGAGGTGGACTACTCCGCCGCGGCGTCCCTGGCCGCCCGGGCCGAGGCCCCCGCGGAAGCGGCTCCGGCCGCACCCGCTGCAACCCAGGTCCCGGCCCCGGAGGTTTCTGCGGCGCCGGAGGCGGCGCCCGAACCCGAGGTTCCGGCGGCGCCGGAGGCTGCGCCCGAACCGGAGGCCGAGGTTCCTGAAGCCGCGCCCGAGCCGGAGGCCGAGGTTCCTGAAATCGCGCCCGGGCCGGAGGCCGAGCCAGCAGATCCGGCGCCCGAGCAGGATCCGGCTCCGGCCGAGCCTGATCCCGCACCGGCGAAGGCGGCCCCGGCCAAACGCGGCTCGTCCAAGGCGGCCGCGAACCCGAAGGCGGCTCCCGCCAAGAAGCCTCGGTCCAGGAAGGGCCCTGCCTCATGAGGACGCCCGTCTCGACGTACCGGCTCCAGATCCGGCCCGGCTTTACCCTGCAGGACGCCGCGCAGACCGTTCCGTACCTGAAGTCCCTGGGCGTGGACTGGATTTATCTTTCGCCGATCCTGACGGCGGAAAAAGGTTCGGACCACGGCTACGACGTCACGGATCCTTCCGCCATCGATCCGGACCGGGGCGGCGCAGCCGGCCTGCTGGCGGCCTCCGCCGCGGCCCGGGAAGCCGGCATGGGCGTGCTCGTGGACATAGTGCCCAACCATGTCGGCGTCGCGACCCCGGCCCAGAACCCGTGGTGGTGGTCCCTCCTGAAGGAAGGGCAGCACTCCCGCTACGCCCAGGCGTTCGACGTCGACTGGGACTTTGGCGGCGGCCGGGTCCGGATCCCCGTGCTCGGGGGGGACTCGGACGTGGACGCGCTGGAGATCCGTGACGGTGAACTGCGCTACTACGACCACCGCTTCCCGCTCGCAGAGGGCACGTATACCGCAGGTGACTCCACCGCCGATGATCCCCGCGAGGTCCACGGCCGGCAGCACTACGAGCTGATCGGCTGGCGCCGGGCGGACAAGGACTTGAACTACCGCAGGTTCTTTGCCGTCAACAGCCTGGCCGGGATCCGGGTGGAGCTGCCTGAGGTCTTCGATGAAGCCCATGCTGAAGTTGTGCGGTGGGTCCGGGAGGGACTCGTTGACGGGCTGCGGATCGACCACCCGGACGGCCTCGCCGACCCGGAAGGCTACCTGCGCCGGCTGCGCAAGGCCACAGACGGCAGCTACCTCCTGATCGAGAAGATCCTGGAACCGGGCGAGGTGCTGCCGGCCGGCTTCGAGTGCGAGGGCACCACCGGCTACGACGCCCTCGCGGACGTGGACCGGGTGTTCGTCGACCCCGCCGGCCAGGGGGCGCTCGACGCGCTCGACGCCGAACTGCGCGGCGGGCAGGCTGCCGACTACGATGACATGATCCGCGGAACTAAGCGCAGGATCACCGACGGGATCCTGCACTCGGAAATGCTCCGGCTGGCGCGGCTGGTTCCGGCTGCTGCGGGGCTGGCCCAGGACGCCGCGGCGGATGGTCTCTCCGAGATCATCGCGGCGTTCCCTGTCTACCGCAGCTACCTGCCCGAAGGCGCCGACGTGCTCCGGGGGGCCTGCGGCCTGGCTGTCCGGCGCCGCCCGGACCTCGGACACGCCGTCGGAATCCTCCTTCCGCTGCTGCTGGATGCCGACGCCGAGATCGGCATCCGCTTCCAGCAGACCTCCGGCATGGTCATGGCCAAGGGCGTGGAAGACACCGCGTTCTTCCGGTACACCCGGCTAGGCACCCTGACCGAAGTGGGCGCCGACCCCACCGAATTCTCCGTTGCCCCGGAGGAGTTCCACACCCGGATGGCCCGCCGCCAGGCCGAGCTCCCGTTGTCCATGACGACGCTCAGCACCCACGACACCAAGCGCAGCGAGGATACCCGCGCCCGGATCTCGGTCCTGGCGGAACTGGCGCCGGAGTGGCAGGCATCCCTCCGGCGGCTGCAGAAGCTGGCACCCCTGCCGGACGGGCCCCTGGCAAACCTGCTGTGGCAGGCCGTCGCAGGGGTATGGCCTGCGGACCGCGACCGTTTGCAGTCCTATGCGCAAAAGGCCGCCCGCGAAGCCGGGAACTCGACCAACTGGATCGATCCGGACGAGGCCTTCGAAGCGAAGCTGGCCGCCGCCGTCGACGCCGCCTTCGACACCCCTGAGGTGACGGCTGAGCTGGAATCCCTCGTGGCGCTGCTGGCGCCGTACGGTGCCGTCAACTCGCTGGGTGCCAAACTCGTCCAGCTCACCATGCCCGGGGTGCCGGACGTGTACCAGGGCACCGAGTTCTGGGACCGGTCGCTGACGGATCCGGACAACCGGCGGCCGTTCGACTTCGGTGAGCGCCGGCGCGCCCTCGCCGCGCTCGACGCCGGTGAGCGTCCGGCGTCGTTCCTGGACGACGCGGCGAAACTCCTCGTCACCTCGCGGGCCCTGCGTCTGCGCCGGGACCGGCCGGAGCTGTTCACCGGGTACGTGCCGGTCACGGCCACCGGCGCCGCAGCAGCCCACCTGCTCGCCTTTGACCGCGGAACCGCCTCAACCCCGGGTGCCCTCACGCTTGCCACCCGGCTGCCCCGGGGACTCGAGCAGCGCGGCGGATGGCAGGACACGTCCATCCGGTTCGCCGCCGCCATGACCGACGAACTGACCGGCAGCACCTTCGGCCCGGGCCCTGTAGCGGTGGGGGAGATCCTGCGGGACTACCCCGTAGCCCTGCTTGTGCCGGCGGCCTGACGTATTCCTGCGTCGGTATTCCTAAAAACGGTATTCCTGAAGAGCTGATTCCCCGGACAGCGGAACGGAGCATGACGATGACCTTGCCTGCACACGGAAGCGCGCGCTTCGACCTCTGGGCGCCGGAAGCGGGCATGGTGACGCTGCTTGCCGATGGTCGGCAGTACCCCATGGCCCGGCGGCCCGTCGGCGGCACTGACGGTGACGGTTGGTGGACCGCCCCCGGAGCGCCCGCCTCCGGGGACGTGGACTACGGGTACCTGCTGGACGGGGACTCCATTCCGCTGCCGGACCCGCGCTCCCGCCGCCAGCCTGCGGGCGTGCACGCACTTTCGCGTACCTTCGACGCCGGCCATTACCAATGGGCGGACGGTCAGTGGGCGGGACGGGCACTCAAGGGCGCCGTCATCTACGAACTCCACGTGGGCACTTTCACCCCGGAAGGAACGCTGGACGCCGCGGCAGGAAAGCTGCAGTACCTGGCGGAGCTGGGCATCGACTTCGTGGAACTCCTGCCGGTCAACGGGTTCAACGGCACCCACAACTGGGGCTACGACGGCGTCCAGTGGTACGCCGTCCACGAAGGCTACGGCGGACCCGCGGCGTACCAGCGCTTCGTGGACGCCGCGCACGGGGCCGGCCTTGGCGTGATCCAGGACGTGGTCTACAACCACCTCGGCCCCAGCGGAAACTACCTCCCCCGGTTCGGGCCCTACCTGAAGTCGGGGGAGGGCAACACGTGGGGCGACTCCGTCAACCTGGACGGCCCGGATTCCGACGAGGTGCGCCGCTACATCCTGGACAACGCCGCGATGTGGCTGCGCGACTACCATGTGGACGGCCTGCGGCTGGATGCCGTGCACGCCTTCAAGGACGAGCGCGCCGTGCACCTCCTGGAGGACTTCGGCGCGCTCGCCGACGCCGTCTCGGCGGAGACGGGCCGCCCGGCCACCATGATCGCGGAATCGGACCTGAACAACCCACGCCTTCTCTACCCGCGGGACGTCAACGGCTACGGGCTGGCCGGGCAGTGGAGCGACGACTTCCACCACGCCGTCCACGTCAACGTCAGCGGAGAAACCACCGGCTACTACGAGGACTTCGACTCACTCGGGGCGCTCGCCAAGGTCCTGGAATGCGGGTTCTTCCACGACGGCAGCTACTCCAGCTTCCGCGGCCGGCACCACGGACGGCCCATCAACCCGGCCCTGGTCCACCCCGCCGCGCTTGTGGTGTGCAGCCAGAACCACGACCAGATCGGCAACCGGGCCACCGGCGACCGGCTGTCCCAGACCCTGGGCTACGGCCACCTCGCGCTCGCCGCCGTCGCCACCCTGACGTCGCCGTTCACGCCCATGCTGTTCATGGGCGAGGAGTACGGGGCCAGCACCCCGTGGCAGTTCTTCACCTCCCACCCGGAACCGGAACTGGGCAAGGCGACGGCCGAAGGCCGGATCAGGGAGTTCGAGCGCATGGGGTGGGACCCCGCAGTCGTGCCCGATCCTCAGGATCCGGAAACCTTCACCCGGTCCAAGCTCAACTGGACCGAGGCCTCCGAGGGGGACCACGCCCGGCTCCTGGAGCTGTACCGGGCGCTGATCGCGCTGCGCCGCACGACGCCGGACCTGACGGAGCCCGGGTTCCAGGACACCGTCACCGAGGTCAGCGAGGAAGAAGGCTGGCTGCTGTTCCGGCGCGGCGGCACCGAGGTGGCGATGAACTTCTCCGGCGAGGCGCGGCGCGTCCCGGTCAGCGGGGGCGCCATCGCCCTGGCCACCGACGACGGCGTGCGGCTGGATCCGGGTGCCGACCGCACTACGGGTGGGGAGCAGGCCTCCGGTCGTCTCCATCTCCCCGGCCACAGCGCCGCGATCCTTACAAACTAGGGCAGGATATGACGTATGACTTATTTGGCAGCTGATACCCGCTATGACTCCATGCCTTACCGCCGCGTGGGGCGCAGCGGCCTGAAACTTCCGGCCATCTCCCTGGGCCTGTGGCACAACTTTGGCGATGACAAGCCGTTCGAGATCCAGCGCGCCATCCTGCGCCGCGCCTTCGACCTCGGCGTCACCCACTTTGACCTGGCCAACAACTACGGCCCGCCCTATGGCAGCGCCGAGACCAACTTCGGCCGTCACTTCAAGGACGATTTCAGGCCTTACCGCGACGAACTCATCATCTCGACCAAGGCCGGCTACGACATGTGGCCCGGTCCCTACGGCAACTTCGGTTCCCGCAAGTACCTGCTGGCCAGCCTGGACCAGTCGCTGGGCCGGATGGGCCTGGACTACGTGGACATCTTCTACAGCCACCGCCCGGACCCGGAGACGCCGATGGAGGAGACCATGGCTGCCCTGGACCAGGCCGTGCGCTCCGGCAAGGCGCTCTACGCGGGCATTTCCTCCTACACCCCGCAGCAGACCCTTGAGGCAGCCCGGATCCTGAAGGAGCTCGGCACCCCGCTGCTGATCCACCAGCCCAGCTACTCCATGCTGAACCGCTGGACGGAGAACGGCAGTCCCAACCTCTTCGAGGCGCTGGAGCAGGTGGGCGCGGGATCCATCGCGTTCTCGCCCCTGGCCCAGGGCATGCTCACCGACCGCTACCTCAAGGGCATCCCGGCCGACTCCCGTGCCGCCCAGGACAAGTCCCTGGACGAATCGATGATCACCACGGACAAGCTGGACCGCGTGCGCGGCCTCAACAGGATTGCCGAGGGCCGCGGGCAGACACTCGCGCAAATGGCCATCGCCTGGATCCTGCGGGAGCAGGGCAAGGGCTCGTCCGTCACGTCCGCGCTCGTTGGCGCGTCCAGCGTCCGCCAGCTTGAGGACACCCTGGCCGCGATCAAGAACCTGGAGTTCGCGGCCGATGAGCTGGACGCGATCGATGAGTTCGCCGTCGACTCCGACATCAACCTGTGGGCCCAGAAGTAGCCCGGCCCGTCACGTAATCCAGCGGACCAGTCAGCTTCGCCGGGACCGCGGGAACAACCGCGGTCCCGGCGGTGTTGATTAGACTACTAAGGGCGCCTTACGGCGCCGTGTCCGCCTGCCGCCCGCACAACTGATGCAGTACAACAGAGTGCGGCCGCGCCGGTCACCCTTTCCTCAAAGGAGTTCCGTGTCTTCACATCCGATTCGTGTTGCAATCGTCGGCGTAGGTAACTGCGCCACTTCGCTGGTCCAGGGCGTCCAGTACTACAAGGACGCCGACCCCACGGCCACAGTTCCGGGCCTCATGCACGTGCAGTTCGGCCAGTACCACGTGGGCGACGTCGAGTTCGTCGCCGCATTCGACGTCGACGGCAAGAAGGTCGGCCAGGACCTGTCCGCCGCCATCCTGGCCAGCGAAAACAACACCATCAAGATCGCCGACGTCCCGCCGACCGGTGTCACCGTCCAGCGTGGCCCGACCCTGGACGGCCTCGGCAAGTACTACCTCGAGACCATCGAGCAGTCCCCGGAAGAGCCGGTCGACGTCGTCCAGGCCCTCAAGGACGCCAAGGTTGACGTCATGGTCTGCTACCTCCCGGTCGGCTCCCAGGAAGCCGCCGAGTTCTACGCCCAGTGCGCCATCGACGCCGGCGTGGCGTTCGTCAATGCCCTGCCCGTGTTCATTGCCGGCACCAAGGAGTGGGCGGACAAGTTCACTGCCGCCGGCGTGCCGATCGTGGGCGATGACATCAAGAGCCAGATCGGCGCCACCATCACGCACCGCGTCATGGCCAAACTGTTCGAGGACCGCGGGGTCACCCTGGACCGCACGTACCAGCTGAACGTCGGCGGCAACATGGACTTCAAGAACATGCTGGAGCGCGACCGCCTCGAGTCCAAGAAGATCTCCAAGACCCAGGCCGTCACCTCCAACGTCGAGGCCGAGATCGCCCCCCGCGATGTCCACATCGGCCCGTCGGACTACGTCCAGTGGCTCGACGACCGCAAGTGGGCCTTCGTCCGCCTCGAGGGCCGCAACTTCGGTGACGCCCCGGTGTCCCTGGAATACAAGCTCGAAGTCTGGGACTCGCCCAACTCCGCCGGCGTGATCATCGACGCCATCCGCGCCGCCAAGATCGGCCTGGACCGCGGCATCGGCGGCCCGCTGGTCTCCGCGTCGAGCTACTTCATGAAGTCCCCGCCGGAGCAGTTCAACGACGACCTCGCCCGTGAAAAGGTCGAGGCCTTCATCCGCGGCGACCTGGAGCGCTAACCCCTCCCGCACCGCATAACACCCTGACGCTCTCGCACGTTTGGGGTGTTTGAACACGACGCTCCCGCACCTGTGGTGCGGGAGCGTCGTGGGTCCGGGGGGCCCACAAGACGTTTCCTCGCGTGCTGCCGGTACCGTCCCGACCTTCTCTCACGTTGTGCAGGGATTTGCGGATCGCACCCTCACATTGCGTTAGTAAAACCAGCCTCGGTCCGCGGACTGAGGTACGCGGTGCGGAGAATTCGCTTGATCTTGGCGGTGGCGCCCGCGAAGCCGTCGGCCAGGTCGCCTTTTGTCAGGACAAGCACGGTCCATCCCGCTGCTTCGAAGGCCTTGTCACGGCGGTGGTCGCTGAAGATCTGAGCGGGGAGCAAGTGGTGCCCGCCGTCGTACTGCACGGCCAACCGACGGCTGCGATACCCAAGGTCCGCCGTCGGGGAGCCCGGACTATCAGGACGGAGCGGGAGCTGCAGCTCCGGCTCTGGGAGACCGGCATCGCATATCGCCAGACGTAGCAGTGATTCCGGACCTGAATCGGATCCCACTCGCATCAAGTCCAGGGCAGCCCTGGCGCGGACAATTCCCTGCAGATTGGGATGTCGGTTCACCATCGAGCGCAGCCCTTCGATGGTTGCGAAGGGTTCGCTCCGTCCCTCCAAGCCGAGCCGGGGAATTCGCAGGAGCTCGTCGCCCATGCAGACCAACTCGGACAGGCTCAAATGCCGGGCTAGGTCAAGCCACGTTCGGGGACGTGTGCTGATCCGGATACCGTCCGCAGTTTCGACCTCGTCATCCAACGCCAAAACCGTGTGCCCGACGATGCCTTTTCGCCGGACCTCAGGCAGGGCCCGGGGCTTGCTCAGGTGCAGTTCCTCAGAGTCCGACAGCCACGGAGGCAAGAGCTGGCAGCGAAGCCTGGCGGCCGTGACGTGCGAGATCCAGGCGCCGGGCGAGGCAGCGGACAGAGCCCGAGCTGCCGTCTCCAACTCGAAGCTCCATTCAGCGGGCCGGTAGAGACCCCGGCTGATGTGAAGGACGTCTGACTGTCTGAGTCTGTTTCTCGGCACCCCCAAGGACCCGGCAGCGGCGATGGTGAAAGGTTCTGCACCGAGTGGACGTGGAAGCTCCGATCGCATTTTCATTCTGGCATTGTGAACCCATTTGAAAAGTCGTGCAGAAGTTATCCACAGATGTCCCTGATCGAGTTAAGGCGTTAGTCGGGAGTGCCGGCCCTACCGGCACCAGCGTTGTGCAGGATGTGAGGGAGCGTCGGGTTGGGGGATGCAGGACGTGAGGGAGCGTCGGGTTGGGGGATGCAGGACGTGAGGGAGCGTCGGGTTGGGGGATGCAGGATGTGAGGGAGCGTCGGGTCAGAAGAGGCCTACGGGGTTGCCGGAGTCGTCGACGTCCATCCGCATCGCTGCCGGGACCTTGGGCAGGCCCGGCATGGTCATCACCGCGCCGGTGAGGGCCACGATGAAGCCGGCACCGGTCTTGGGGATGAGGTCCCGGACGTGGACGGTGAAGCCTTTGGGGGCGCCGAGCCGGGTGGCGTCGTCGGTGAAGGAGTACTGGGTCTTCGCCATGCACACAGGCATCCCGGACCAGCCGTTCTTCTCGATCTCGGCCAGCCGTTTGAGCGCCGGCACGGAGAAGTCAACGCCGTCGGCCCCGTAAACCTCCTGCACGATGGTCCGGATCTTGTCCTCGACGGACATGTCCAGCGGGTACAGGTGCCGGAAGGCGTGCGGGGCGTCCAGCGCGGCCGCCACCTTCGCCGCGAGCTCATCCCCGCCGTCGCCGCCTCCGCCACGGCCCCAGACATCGGCCACCGCAGCCTGGACGCCCTCCGCGGCGCACCACTCAATCAGCCAGTCCAGCTCCTCGGCGGTGTCCGTGGCGAATTTGTTGACCGCCACGACCGGCACGATGCCGAACTTCTCCACGTTGCGGATGTGGCGCTGGAGATTGGCGACGCCGGCGGCCAGCGCCTCCACGTTGGGCTCCTTGAGCCGGTCCTTCGCCACGCCGCCGTGCATCTTGAGCGCCCGGACGGTCGCCACGAGGACGACGGCGGACGGGGCGACGTCGGCCATCCGCGCCTTGATGTCCATGTACTTCTCGGCACCGAGGTCCGCGCCGAAACCGGCCTCGGTGACCACGATGTCCGCCAGGCTGCGGGCCGTCTGGGTGGCGATCAGGGAGTTGCAGCCGTGGGCGATGTTGGCGAAGGGTCCGCCGTGCACGAGTGCCGGTGTGCCGGCGATGGTCTGCACGAGGTTGGGCTTGATCGCGTCCTTGAGCAGCATGGTCAGGGCGCCCTGGACACCAAGATCGGCCACGGTGACGGGCTGGCGGTCGTAGGTGTACCCGAAGGTGATCCGGCCCAGCCGCTCGCGCAGATCGTTGAGGTCCGTGGCGAGGCAGAACACCGCCATGATCTCCGAGGCCACGGTGATGTCAAAGCCGTCCTGCCGCGGGATGCCCTGGGCCGGGCCGCCGAGGCCGATCACGACTTCGCGCAGGGAGCGGTCGTTCATGTCCAGGACCCGCTTGAACGTCATCCGCCGCGGGTCGATGTTCAGTTCATTGCCTTGGAAAATGTGGTTGTCCACAAGGGCCATGAGCGCGTTGTTTGCCGAGGTGATGGCGTGGAAGTCCCCCGTGAAATGCAAGTTGATCTGGTCCATCGGCAGCACCTGGGAGTAGCCGCCGCCCGTGGCGCCGCCTTTCATGCCAAGGATGGGCCCGAGCGAGGGTTCGCGCAGCGCGATCATCACTTTGTGCCCGGCTCGGGCCAGGGAATCGGCGAGCCCGACGGTGGTGGTGGATTTGCCCTCGCCGGCCGGGGTGGGGGACATCGCCGAGACGAGCACGACTTTTCCAGGGGTACGTGCGGGGGTACGCAACGGCGTTCCAGCGGCAGCGCCCGCTGCGACGTTCAGCTTCGAAGGGTCGATCTTGGCTTTATAGGGTCCATAGAGCTCCAGCGCCTCCGGGTTGATGCCGGCAGCCGCCGCGATCTCCCCGATGGGCTTCATGACGGCCCGCTGGGCAATTTCCAGATCGCTGGGTACGTTGTTCCCGGCAGTGGTGGTCTCAGACATCGTTGTCCTTCGGCTCGTGGCGGCGACGGGCGTCCCGGGCCGGTGTTGCCGGCACGGGTTCGGCGGCGGGGTCCGGTTCAGGGTGTGTGGCCCACCGGGATGGTCAGGGTACCAAAATACTGGCTCACGGCGGTGTGGTAGCTCTCCAGCGTAATCGCGGCGGTGCGCTGCCAGCCGAAATCCTGCGCATGGATCGCGGCGGCGCGCCCCATGTCGGTGCGCGTCTGGGGGTCGTCGTAGAGAGCTTCAAGGGCGTCCGCCCAGTCGCTGGCTTTGTGGCCCTCGACCAGCATCCCCGTGCGCCCGTCCTGCACGGCGCGGGACAGGCCCCCCACTTTCGTGGCGAGCACCGGTGTCCCGCAGGCCTGCGCCTCCAGCGCCACCAGGCCGAAGGATTCGCTGTAGGAAGGCATCACCACGACGTCGGCCGAGCGGTACCAGCTGGCCAGCTCCGGTGCGTTGACCGGCGGGTGGTGGGTGGCGACGTCGTCCATTCCGGCGGCGCTGATCAGCGCCTTGAGGTTGAAGTCCTTCGCGCCGCTAACGGCCCCCAGGATGGTCAGCTGCAGGTCGATGTCGGGGCGCCGGGACCGCAGGAGCGCGGCCGCCTTGATCAGGATCTGCGGCCCTTTGAGCCGCTGGATTCGTCCCGCGAACAGGAGATGGAACTTTCCCGGGGCCACGCCATGGCTGGCCCTGTCGCGGTTCCGGAAAGCCGGCGTGAAGACGGCCAGGTCTACGCCCGGCGGCGCGACGTCGATGCGGTCGATGTCCGCGTTGTAGTGCGAGACCAGCTCCGCGGCTTCGGTGCCGGTATTGGCGATCAGCCGGGCGGCGCCGTCGACAATCCGCTGCTCGCCGTCCTCCCGCCGCCGCGGTTCGGGCTGTTCGCCGGACTCGAGGAGCTGGTTCTTGACCTTGGCCATGGTGTGCATGGTGTGGACGAGGGGGAGCCGCCACAATTCCGCGAGCTCCAGGCCTGCCACCCCGGAGACCCAGTAGTGGGAATGGACGACGTCGTACCGGCCGTGCGGCTGCAGGTGCCGGATGCGGTCGATCTCGGCGACCATGCTGTGCAGCAGTTCCGGGAGCTCCTCCTTGGGCAGCTTCCGCGGCGGCCCGGCCAGGACGTTGTGGACGCAAACGCCGGGGGAGGGATGTTCGACGGCGGGTTGCCCGGCTGCGGTGGACCGCGTGAAGATCTCCACTTCCACGCCGGTCTCGGCAAGGGCCGCGGCCAGCGCCCGGACGTACACGTTCATGCCACCGGCATCACCCGAGCCGGGCTGCTCCATGGGCGAGGTGTGCAGGGAAAGGAAAGCGACGCGGCGGATCAGCGACACGGTTCCCCTTTCCTCTGCAGATTTCTCTCTGCCACATGCATGTCGATAAAACCTTACTCCTGAAGTGGCGGCGGGTTCACAGCTCGTTTTGCGGCCCGGTTTCACAGTTCCTTTCCCGGGCCCGGTCAGGGGACGGTTCCGGGTTCCGTTCACCGTCCGGTTCACTGCCCGGTCCCCAAGTCACGGCCTCCTGCTAACGTGGCGGCTGTGAGCGCAACGACAGAACACGATGCTGCAGGCAGTTGGACAATCCGGGCGGCCCGACCAGAGGACTGGGCGGGTATCTGGGCGATCCTGGAGCCCGTCATCCGGTCGGGGGAGACGTTCACCTGGGACCGGGACACCACCGAGGACGAGGCCCGCGGGCGCTGGTTCAAGCAGGCGCCGGGGCAGACGTTCGTCGCGGTCGCCTCCGGCACCGGTGCCATCCTGGGCACCGGCGAACTGCACCCCAACCAGGGCGGCGGCGGCAGCCATGTGGCCAACGCAGGCTACATGGTCCATCCCGGCTCTGCCGGCCGCGGACTGGCCCGGGCCCTCTGCGCCTACTCGCTCGACGCCGCACGCGACGCCGGCTTCCGGGCCATGCAGTTCAACGCGGTCGTGGAAAGCAATGTCCGGGCCGTCGCCGCCTGGAAATCCATGGGCTTCGAGGTGCTCGCCACCATTCCCGAGGCCTTCAACCACCCGAACTTGGGGTATGTGGGCCTCCACATGATGTATCGGAAGCTCTAGCCTGGCCGGCAGGAGAAACCGGGCTGAACGGCCGTGCCCGGCTGGCGGGCTGCCAGCGGGTCCCCACTTACGGTGCGGCCGTCACGGCCGGCGGTGCCACAGGCGGCCCAGCTCCGGGAATGCGGCCTCGTACCCGGAGAGGAGTCTACCGGCGAGGACCTCCGAATCCACGAGCGGATGCCGGGCGAACGCGGCGAGGGCTGACTCGCGGCGACCGGTCGTCGTCGCCTCCACCACGAGCCGTTCGACGTCCTTGACCCGCCGCATCAACGCCAGCTGCTCCGGTCCCGGAGGATCCTGCGGAACCGGTACAGCGCCGTCGGGGGTCACCGTGCAGGGAACCTCGACGACGGCGTCCGCCGGCAGCCCCGGCACGGCCGGCACTGCGGCCGGCACTGCGGACCCGGCCGCGCGGCCGGCGGCGGGGCGGTCCGGGGCCGGCTCAGCGACAGCGTTGACTGCGGTCTCGGCCGGGAGGGTGTTGACCGTGTTGAGGATCAGCTGGGCCTCCCCGCCCCCGGACAAGGCGCGCATGGCCGCCAGGGCCACCCGCTCGTAGCCGCCGCCGGCGAGGTCGGTCTCGTCGCGGTGTTCGCCCCCGGTGCGGGCTTCCGCGAGATAGCCCTCTTCGCGTGACCGGCGGGCGGCCTCCCAGAGCGCAAAGGCCCCGGGCCCGGCGGCTGCGAGACGGGGATAGAGCTCGGCCTGCTGCCGGGCGATTGATTCCCCCCGGGTCAGGCCCGCGCCGCGCATGCCGGCCACCGCGCGTTCGGTGTCGTAGTAGTAGAAGAGGTACTCATTCGGCAGGCAGCCAAGGCCCCCAAGAAGACCGGGCGCGAACAGCCGGCCCTCTTCGAACTCCGCCAGCGCGGCCGGGCTCGCCAGGAGTTCCGGGAGCACATCGCGGCCCCCGGATTCCAGCCGGTACAGCCAGCCGAGGTGGTTCAGGCCGTAGTAGCCCACGCCGTCGAGCCTGCCTTCGGGCAGCGTGACTCCGGCAGCCCGGGCCGCGCGGTGCACCAGGCCGCCGGCGGAATCGCAAATCCCGATCACCCTGTGCCCGAGTACCGGGACCAGGGCCTCGGTGACCATGCCGGCGGGGTTGGTGAAGTTCAGCAGCCAGGCCCCGGGGCAGCGGCTCCGCATTTCCTCCGCGAGCTTCAGCATCGGCGGAATGGACCGCAGGGCATAGGAAATACCGCCCGCACCGGTGGTTTCCTGGCCCAGAATGCTCAGGTCCAGGGCGATCCGCTCGTCGGCGGTCCGCCCGGCCGTGCCGCCGGGCCGGATCGCGGCGAAGACCATGTCGGCGCCGTTGAGGGCGTCGGCGAGCGATGATGCGGTACGGACCTGCGGCCCGGAACCGGGCGGACCCTGCTGTGCAAGGGAGGCCAGGACCGCTTCGATGGCGGCCAGCCGGCCGGCGTCGACGTCGTAGAGCACCAGCTCCCGGACCAGCCCCGCGAAGGGGCCGGCCGAAAGCGCCCGGTAGACCAGGGGGACGCGGAACCCGCCCCCGCCGGCGATCGTGAGCCGCATGCGGACAGTCTATTCTCCGCGCTATTCTTCGCGCGTCCCGGCGCGGCCGGTGTGGGCCAGTGCCGGCGGGTGTGGCGCGGGCCGGGGCGCCACTATCGTGCCGGACATGCCGCCGTCGGGCCGCTGCTGCCGGCGGTTTCGCTCGGCTGCGGTACGGCGTAGTGTGCCGTATATGGACGCGATCCCGACGCGGCGCTTTGACCCGCTGTCTGCCGTCCGCAGCTCGGCCGCGGACGGGTTCGACCTGCTCCTGACCGGCACCGTATTCCAGGACATCATCTTCACCGGACTGCCGCACGCACCCCAGCCGGGAACAGAAATCTGGAGCGACGGGATGGGCAGCTGCCCCGGCGGTGTCGCGAATCAGGCGATCGCCGCGGCCCGGCTGGGGCTGCGGACCGGGCTGGCCGCCGCGTTCGGCGACGATGGCTACGGCGACTACAACTGGAAAATCCTGGCGGGGCAGGAACACGTGGACCTGTCCCTGTCGCGGCGGGTGCCGGGCTGGCATTCGCCCGTCACGGTATCCCTGAGCGTGGAGCAGGACAGGTCCATGGTGACGCACGGCCACCCGGCGCCCGTCTCCGCCACCGAGCTGATCGGCTGTCCGCCACCGGCGCTCGCAGCCGTGGCGGAGCTGGGGGAGGAACTCGAGCCCTGGGCCGTCGACGCGCACAAGAACGGCGTCCGGCTGTTCGGCGACGTCGGCTGGGATCCGTCCGGTGTCTGGTCCTCCACCCGGCTGGACAACCTGCAGTACTTCCACGCGTTCATGCCGAACCAGCACGAGGCGATGGCTTTCACCGGCCGCGACAACCCGTGGGCGGCCCTCTACGCGCTGGCCGACCGGGTGCCGGTCGCCGTCGTGACCCTTGGACCCCAGGGGGCCATGGCCGTGGACTCCGAGACGGGCGAAGAGGAGTGGGTGCCGTCGCTGCCGGTGTCCGCCTACGATCCCACAGGCGCGGGGGATTGTTTCGGAGCCGCCTTCATTGTCGGCTGCCTGGCCGGCTGGCCGCTCGGGGACCGGCTGCGGTTTGCGAATCTCTGTGCGGCTCTGGCCGTTCAGGAGGTTGGCGGCTCGCTGGCGGCACCCGGCTGGGGGGACATTGCCGATTGGTGGCAGCGGGCCAACGCCCGGAAGGAACGGCAGGCCAGTCAATGGCTGCGCCGCTACCGCTTCCTGGATGAGATCGTGCGGGATGTTCCGCCCGAGGCGCAGCGGCGGGCGACGGCGACCATCGCGCACCTGTCCGACGCGTAGGGGCCGCGGGAGGTGCCGGCGCGGGCGGTGGCCGCCACTGGACATGTCCTCCTCCCGGACCTTGGCATGGACATATGCCCGTTGTGCCCGGTTCTGGGTGCGAAGAATGGGCATGTCCCGCGCGCACTGACCGCCACGGACTTGGTGGCCACCGGACATGCCCCTCTCTGAGGCCAGCGCGTGGACATATAACCGTTGTGCCCGGTCCTGGGTGCGAAAAATGGGCATCTGCCGAGAGCGGTGTCCGGGTAGATTCTCGTTGGCCACCGGACATGCCCCTCTCTGAGGCCAGCGCGTGGACATATAACCGTTGTGCCCGGTCCTGGGTGCGAAAAATGGGCATCTGCCGAGAGCGGTGTCCGGGTAGATTCTCGTTGGCCACCGGACATGCCCCTCTCTGAGGCCAGTGCGTGGACATATACCCGTTGTGCCCGGTCCTGGGTGCGAAAAATGGGCATCTGCCGAGAGCGGTGTCCGGGTAGATTCTCGTTGGCCACCGGACATGCCCCTCTCTGAGGCCAGTGCGTGGACATATAACCGTTGTGCCCGGTCCTGGGTGCGAAGAATGGGCATGTCCCGGGGGATGGGAGGACATGTCCAGCGGTAGGCGTGGCCCCGCGGATTATCCGGCCCGCGGCGTCGCCCATAGAATCGTTAAGTGACTTACCAAGCAGCAACAGGCGATCTCCTGCCCGATTCGGCGGCGGCGCCGGCCCGCGCGGAGGAACGCTCCGCAGTAATCGACCTCGAGGCCATCCGGCACAACGTCCGCCACCTCGCGGCGGTGGCCTCACCGGCGAAGATCATGGCCGTGGTCAAAGCCGACGCCTACGGGCACGGCGCCGTCCAGGTGGCCCGGGCGGCCCTCGGTGCAGGAGCCAGCTGGCTGGGCACCGCCCACATCTCCGAGGCCCTGGCCCTCCGCGCCGCCGGCATCGAGGCGCCGCTGCTGGCCTGGCTGCACACACCGGACAGCAACTTCGCCGCCGCCGTGGCCGCCGGCATCGACATCGGCTGCTCGGGCTGGGAACTCGACCGGATCGTGGCCGCCGCCCGGGAGCAGGAACGGCCGGCCCGCATCCACCTGAAGGTCGACACCGGGCTCGGCCGCAACGGCGCCACCCTAGACGCCTGGGACAGCCTGGTGGGTGAAGCCATGGAATACCAGGACCAGGGACTGCTGCGGGTCGTCGGCATCTTCTCCCACCTCGCCGTCGCCGACGAGCCCGAACGGCCCGAAACCGACGAACAGCTCGCCGCGTTCCGCCAGATCCTCGCCGTCGCCCAGGACGCCGGCGTGGACCCGGAGGTCCGCCACCTGGCCAACACCCCCGCCACCCTGTCCCGGCCGGACACGCACTTTGACCTGGTCCGCGTGGGGCTGGGCCTGTACGGGCTGTCGCCCTTCGAAGGGCAAAGCCCGGCCGAGCTCGGGCTGCGGCCGGCCATGACGGTCCGCACGGTGGTGTCGCACTGCAAGGACGTCCCCGCCGGGCAGGGCGTTTCCTACGGACTGAACTACCGCACGGACGGCGTCAGCACCCTCGGGCTCATCCCGCTGGGCTACGCGGACGGCGTCCCGCGCATCGCGACCGGAGGCCCGGTCCGCGTCGAAGGCGTCAACTACCCCGTGGTGGGGCGCATCGCGATGGACCAGATGGTGATCGACCTCGGACCCCGCAACGTCACGGCCGGAGGACCGAGCATCCTCGGGGCCGAAGCGGTGCTGTTCGGCGACGGCGCCGACGGCGGACCCACAGCCGACGACTGGGCCCGGGCCGCCGGCACCAACAACTACGAGATCGTCACCCGGATCAGCCCGCGGGTGCCGCGCCGCTACATCAACGAAGAGCCCTCGACCGGCGAAGAGCGGCCGTGAGCGGGCCCGCATGGGAACGGAGCGTTGAGGTCCGGACGGCGGCAGAGACGCACGCGCTCGCCGCGGCCCTCGGCGCCGACCTGGAGACCGGCGACCTGCTCATCCTCACCGGCGAACTGGGCGCCGGGAAGACCACCTTCACGCAGGGACTGGGCGAGGGCCTGGGCGTCCGGCCTGGCATCATTTCCCCGACATTCGTCCTGGTGCGCATCCACCCCAACCTGCCCGAGGGACCCCGGCCGGGCGGTCCGGACCTGGTGCACGTGGACGCCTACCGGCTGGATTCAGCCGCCGAAATCGATGACATCGACCTTGAAAACACCATGGACAGCGCCGTGACCGTGGTCGAGTGGGGCCGTGACCGGGTGGAACACCTGAGTGACAGCCGCCTGGAGGTGGAACTCCACCGCACCCGGGGAGGCGCCGCGGGCGCCCCAGCCGCCGGCGCGCCAGCCGCTGGTGTGCCCTCCGAAGCCAGCGCCGACAGTACGGCCGTCGACCCCGCCGTCGAACCCGGCGTGCTGGATTTCGACACGGACGACGACGACGAGCCCCGGACCGTCGTGATCCGCGGCTTCGGCCCGCGCTGGGCGGAACCCCCGGCGCTGCCGGGCTTCGAAGCAACGCCCGCCGAACGACTGCCCCAAACCTCGGAACGGAACTCCTGATGCTTATTCTCGCCATCGACACCTCGGCCGTCGCGAGCGCCGCGCTGGTCTCCGATGACGCGCCGGAGTCCGTGCTGGCCAGCTTCGCCACCGAAGATACGCGCACGCACGCGGAGGTCCTGGCCCCGGGAATCGACGCCCTACTGGCCGAGGCCGGCGTCAGTGGCCACGACGTCGACGCAATCGTCACCGGCGTGGGTCCCGGACCGTTCACGGGACTGCGCTCCGGGATCGTCACCGCCCGCACCCTCGCCTTTGTCTGGGACAAACCGCTGTACGGCGTCATGAGCCTGGACGCGATCGCCTTGGAAGTCGCCGAATCCACCGACTCGGCCGCGGAGTTCATCGTGGCCACCGATGCGCGCCGCAAGGAAGTGTACTGGGCCCGGTACACGCTCTCCGACGCCCAGTTGCCGCACCTTGCCGACGGCCCGCACGTCGGATTCGCCGCGGATCTTCCGGATCTGCCCGTCTACGGCGCCGGAGCGGGAATTTACTCCGACGTCGTCAAGGCCGTCGCCGAATTCAGCACCCGGCAGCCCGAGGCCCTCTCGCTGGGCCAGTTCGCGCTCGCCCGGCTCGCGGCGGGGGAGCAGCTCCTGGACTCCACCCCTTTGTACCTCCGCGAGTCCGATGCCCAGGTGCCCGGACCCCGGAAGCGTGCCCTGTGAACGCTGACCACACCACACCGCGCACTCTGCCCGGCGGCGTCAGGCTGCGGGAGATGGACGCCGCGGACATCCCCGCCGTCCACGAGCTCGAATGCCGGCTGTTCCCGGTGGACGCGTGGCCGCTGCAGATGTTCCGCGACGAGCTCGCGCAGACGGATACCCGTCGCTACCTCGTCGCGGAGTTCCACGGCCGGATCGTGGGATATGCCGGGCTGATGTGCATCGAACCGATCTCGGACGTCCAGACGATCGCCGTCGTACCCGAACAGGAAGGCAAGGGCATCGGCTCGGCCCTGCTTACCGAGCTGATCGCGGAAAGCCGGGCCCGCGGCGCCCACGACTTGCTGCTGGAGGTCCGGGCGGACAATCCCCGCGCCCAGCAGCTCTACCGGCGCTTCGGCTTCGAACAGATCCACATCCGGCCCCGCTACTACCGCGACGGCGTCGACGCCCTGATCATGCGGCTCCAGCTGCCCCGCGAACCACTCAGCCCCCAGCCCAAGGAAGCAGGCCGACCATGAACCGCACCCAGCCGCTCGTGCTCGGCATCGAGTCTTCCTGCGACGAAACCGGCGTCGGCATTGTCCGAGGGACCGAACTGCTGACCAACACCGTGTCCTCCTCCATGGAGGAACACGTCCGCTTCGGCGGCGTGATTCCCGAGATCGCCTCCCGCGCCCACCTCGACGCCTTCGTCCCCACCCTCCAGGAGGCGCTTGCGGAGGCGAACGTTCAGCTGGCGGACATTGACGCCATTGCCGTCACCTCCGGACCGGGCCTGGCCGGAGCGCTCATGGTGGGCGTCTGCGCGGCCAAGGCGCTCGCCGTCGCCACCGGAAAACCCCTCTACGCCATCAACCACCTGGTGGCGCACGTCGGTGTCGGGCTCCTCCAGCAGGGCACCGGCAACGCGACGTCGGTGTCGACGCCGCCCGCCGGGTCGCCGCCGGAAACCCTCCCGGACAACATGGGCGCGCTCCTGGTGTCCGGCGGCCACACCGAGATCCTGCGGATCCGGAGCATCACCGACGACGTCGAGTTGCTGGGCTCCACGATCGACGACGCTGCCGGCGAAGCCTATGACAAAGTGGCGCGGCTCCTGGGCCTGGGCTATCCCGGCGGCCCGGCCATCGACAAGCTCGCGCGCACCGGCAACGCCAAAGCCATCCGGTTTCCGCGCGGCCTCACCCAGCCGAAGTACATGGGGACCGCCGAGGAACCCGGCCCGCACCGGTACGACTGGTCCTTCAGCGGACTCAAGACCGCCGTCGCCCGCTGCGTGGAGCAGTTCGAGGCCCGCGGCGAGACGGTTCCGGTCGCGGACATCGCCGCGGCCTTCCAGGAAGCCGTAGTGGACGTGATCACGTCCAAGGCCGTGCTCGCCTGCCGCGAAAACGGCATCACGGAGGTCCTCCTGGGCGGAGGCGTTGCCGCTAACTCGCGGCTGCGCCAGCTCACCGAACAGCGCTGCAGCGCCGCCGGGATCCGGCTGACGGTGCCGCCGCTCTCGCTGTGCACGGACAACGGTGCCATGGTGGCAGCTCTCGGGGCGCAGCTGGTGATGGCCGGAGTGGAGCCGAGCGGGATCGGTTTTGCCCCCGACTCCTCGATGCCGGTCACCACCGTCTGCGCCTGAGGAACCGTCCGCCGCGGTTCGCCCGAAAATGGTTCGGCTGGGGCGCCGTTAGCGCCGGCGTCGCCTGCCATTGTCCGCTCCCGCGGACGCTACACCTCGCGCCGGAGCTAGGCTTCCGGCCCCTGCCGCATCTGCTTGACGAGGTCCAGGACGACGGCGCGCAGGTCCCCGCCGTGCTCGGCGGCTACCCGGCGCTGGCGCTGGTAGCCGGCGCCGCGCTGGATGATCTTCTCGACGTCGGCCAGTTCGGCGCTGCAGCCCAGTTTCGCCGCGACGGGCTCGAGCCGCTTGAGCGTCTCGCGGAGGTGCTCAGTCACGAGCTGCTCGTTGCCCTCGGCGTCGAGGATGATGATCGCGTCCAGGCCGTACCGGGCCGCGCGCCATTTGTTTTCCTGGACATGCCACGGCGGCATGGTGGGAATGGTGCCGCCGTTGTCCAGTGTTGTGGAGAATTCGTCCACCAGGCACTGGGTCAATGCGGCGATGGCCCCGACTTCCTCAAGGGTGGCCAGGCCGTCGCAGATGCGCATCTCGATGGTGCCGAAATGCGGGACGGGCCGGATGTCCCAGCGGATCTCGGACAGGGTGTCGATGACCCCGGTGGTGAACATGTCCTGGACGTAGGCCTCGTAGTCTTCCCAGCGGGCGAACTGGAACGGCAGCCCCGCGGTGGGCAGCTGCTGGAACATGAGGGCGCGTTGCGAGGCGTAGCCGGTGTCTTCGCCGCCCCAAAAAGGGCTGGAGGCGGAGAGGGCCTGGAAATGCGGGAAGTAGTTGACCAGCCCGTCCAGCACCGGAAGGACCTTGTCCCGGCTGTCCAGTCCGATGTGGACGTGGACGCCGTAGATGACCATCTGCCGGCCCCACCATTGCGTCCGGTCGATGAGCTTCGCGTAGCGTTCCTTATCAGTCACGGGCTGCAGCTGGGGCGGGCTGAACGGATGACTCCCGGCGCAGAAGACCTCCACGCCCATGGGGTCGGTGACCTCGCGGACCGCGGCCAGCGAACTGTTCAGGTCGGCTTTCGCCTCCGCCACGGTGGTGCAGACTCCGGTGACGAGTTCCACGGTATTCAGCAGCAGCTCCTGCTTGATGTGCGGGTGCTCGTCGTCCTCGTTGAGTTCGGGATGCCTGGCAGCGACTCCGCGGAGCACCTGGTTCGCCACGGAGGCCAGTTCGCCGGTCTCGGCATCGACGAGGGCCAGCTCCCATTCCACGCCAAGAGTCGACTGCCTGGATGAAGCGAACTCGATCTTCATGTGGTCCCTTCACTGTTCTGCTGTCCTGGCCGTCGTCCTGGCGGGAGTGCGCTGGCAAACACCCTCGGACGTGCCCCTGCACGCGGCACCGGCGGTGTCGCGTGCCATTTCCCGCCACAGCGCCCGCCGGGCGACTGGCAGGGCTACGGGTGGTCCAAGTCTAGTGCAGGGTCTGGCCCCGGACGGCGGCCAAAGTTACCGCTGATGCGTGAGTGTATTCACAAACGCCGCTGGTCAGGGGAGGCTCCGGCGCCGGGCGTCGTTGAGGTTCGGGCCCGGGCTCGGGCGGGGCTGCCGGGGAGCGGGCCGCTCCTGGCGTTTAATGGAGCTGTGCCCATTCTGAACAAAGACATGACCCTGTGCATCTCGCTGTCGGCCCGGCCGAGCAACAACGGGACACGCTTCCACAACCATCTGTACGAACAGCTGGGCCTGAACTGGATCTACAAGGCCTTCGCCCCCACCGATCTCGCCCAGGCCATCGCCGGAGTGCGAGGACTCGGCATCCGCGGCTGCGCGGTGTCCATGCCCTACAAAGAGGACGTGATCGCCCTGGTGGACGTCATGGACCCCTCCGCGAAGGCCATCGATTCGGTCAACACCATAGTCAACGACGGTGGCCGGCTTACCGCCTATAACACCGACTACACGGCCATCGAGCAGCTCCTGCAGCGCAATGCCGTCCCGACGGACTACTCGGTGCTGGTCCTGGGCTCCGGTGGCATGGCCAAGGCCACTGTCGCCGCGCTGCGGGATGCCGGCTTCAAGGACGTGACGGTCGTGGCCCGCAACGAGGACACCGGACGCGGCCTGGCCGAGCTGTACGGGTTCGCCTGGAGCCCGGACCTGGGCTCCGCAAGGTCCGGAACGGGCACGGCCGACATGATCATCAACGTGACACCGGTCGGCATGGCCGGCGGGCCGGACGCCGACGCGCTGTCCTTCCCGCAGGAGGCCATCGACGCCGCAAAGGTGGTCTTCGACGTCGTCGCCCTCCCCGCAGAGACGCCGCTCATCAAGGCCGCCCGCGCGGCCGGCAAAACCGTGATCACCGGAGCCGAGGTAGCCACGATCCAGGCGCTGGAGCAGTTCGTGCTCTACACCGGGATTCGGCCGACCGACGAGCAGATCAAGGCCGCCGAGGAGTTCACCCGGGCCCAGTAGCCCCGGCCGCGCGAGTTAGACGGGCTCCACCGATATGGCCACCCGGTCCTCGCCGATCCTGGTGAGGACCAGGGTGGCCGATTTCTTGCCCCTGCTCTTGGATCCTGCCGGTTTTCCGCCGGGCAGGAGCTGCTTGCGCAGCTCTTCCGGGGTGACGGCTGTGCCGCGCTTCTTGATGTCCAGGACGCCGATCCCTTGGTCCTTGACCCAAGCCTTGAGCGCCTTGACGTTGAACGGCATCACCTCCAGGACCCTGTAGGCCTTGGCGAACGGGGTCTCGCGCAACTCCGGGGCGCAGATGTAGGCGATGTGCTCGTCCACGAGGTGCCCGCCCAGCTGGAGGGCGACGTCGGCCACGAGTCCGGCGCGGATGACCGCACCGTCGGGCTCGTACAGGTAGCCCTCCACCGGGCCCACGGGCGCCGCCGGGCCGGCCCCGAAGTCCTCGCCGCTGGTGAGTTCAGCGGCACCGAGCGGCCCGAGGACGAGGGCCGCGCGCCGGACGCCGGGGCGCCGCACAGCGTTGAACCACAGCGCCACCTCGGTGACGTCCCCTCCCACGGAGACCCACTGCGCCTCACAGTCCGCCGGCACGGAATCGTGCGGCATGCCCGGTCCCATCTTGACGCCGACGGCGCGCCCGGAGCCGGCCAGCGACTCGACGAAGGACAGCGGCGGAGAAAAGTCCTCCGGATCCCAGATCCGTTTCGTTCCCGAAGTGGACGTGGTGCGCCGGGCAGGGTCCAGCCAGACGCCGTCGACCCCCTCAAGGGAAACCGCGGTGGCATCGGAGTGGACCACGGTGGCGTTGCGGAAGGGGATCAGGTTCATCGTGGCGCAGGCAGCCGTGGTCTCGTCCATTTCCACCGCGGTGACCACGAGATCCATGGACGCCAGGGCCATGGCATCGGCACCCAGCCCGCAGCCGAGGTCCGCGACATGGCTGATTCCGGCCTCGACGAACCGCTGCGCGTGCCGGGCCGCCACCGTGAGCCGGGTGGCCTGCTCCAGGCCGGCCTTGGTGAAGACCATCTGCCGGGCGAACTCACCGAATTTGGCCTCGGCCTTGGTCCGCAGCCGGGACTGGGTAAGCACCGCCGAGACCAGCTCGGGGGAATGGCCGGCCTTGCGCAGCGCCGCGGTGAGGCGGAAGGCCTCGTCCTCGCGGTACGGGCCCAGCGACGCCAGCAGCTCCCAGCCCTCGGGCGTGAGGATCGGGGCAATGTGTTCCTGCGGTGCGTCAGTCATGCCTTCCAGCGTAGTTCAGCGCCGCGGGCACGCTGCGACCGGACCGCGGGGACTAGGCTTGACGACATGGAAGACAGCGGTACAGGCGACAGCACGTCAGAGGAAACATCCGGGCAGAATACGGACGGGCAGGACGACTACGGGCGGGACGCCGCTGAGCAGGACGCCGCTGGGCAGGGCGTGGACGGGCGGGACGACGCCGGGCGGGACGACGACGGGCGGGTGCGCCATAGCCACCAGCAAGGACTGGCCCGCTACGCAAAGCCGGCGATCATCGCCGGAGCGGTGATCGCTGTCGTGTGCATCGCGCTGCTGGTGATCATCTTCTTCCTCGATTCCTTCAACGCGACGGTCTACTCCGTCGGCGGCAAGAACGTACAGGACGCCACGGACGAGGCCCGGGCCATCCGCGACACCTATGCCACGGCCAGGCTCGGTGGCATCATCTTCCTCATCGCCGGCGTCCTGCTGGCTGGCGCCGGAGCACTGGTGATGTACCGGCATCGGAACGACGAAGGCAGTGACCGCGACGACGAAGAAGGCGAAGACGTGGACTTCGAGGACCTCGCCGGCGAGTAAGCGCACGCCCAAGGCCCCGTGGACCCAGCGGGCCCGGTAGATGGACATGCCCCTCGCTCGGCGCGGGCAGAGAGCATGATGCCGATGTGTCCGCTGGCTGCAGCAAAGAATGGGCAAGTCCCGCTGGGCAGCCCGCATGCGTTGGGCATGTCCTCTCGGACAGCCAGCGTGCGCCGGACATGCCCCCCGCTTGGCGCGGACCGGGAGCATGATGCCGAAGTGTCCATTGAACATCGCCGAGAACGGGCATCTCCCACTGAGCAGCCCGCATGCGTTGGGCATGTCCTCGTGAATGGCCGCTACCCGTTGGACATGTCCGTCCCCTGGGGCAGGCAGAGAGCATTTTGCCGAAGTGTCCCTTGGCCGGAGCAAAGAATGGGCATGTCCCACGCGGGGGAGTTGTTCACCCGAGATGAATTTCTGGCACTCGCCTTGACCGAGTGCTAACCATTTACATAGAGTCGTAATTAGCACTCTCCCTAGGAGGGTGCTAACACCTGAAGCTTCACAGCCAGGCTGCTGCCGGCACCGCGACGACGGTCTGTACGCCATGGCATCACTGCTTCATAGTCCACGAATTTGCTGACGAATAGGAGAGGTCCTTGTCGGTCTCTATTAAGCCTCTTGAGGATCGTATTGTTGTCCGCCCGCTCGAAGCCGAGCAGACCACGGCTTCAGGCCTGGTTATCCCGGACTCCGCGCAGGAGAAGCCGCAGGAAGGCGAAGTTGTTGCAGTAGGCCCCGGCCGCTTTGACGACAACGGCAACCGCGTTCCCGTGGACGTTGCCGTCGGCGACGTCGTTATCTACTCCAAGTACGGTGGAACCGAAGTCAAGACCGGCGGCACGGAGTACCTCGTACTCTCCGCCCGCGACGTTCTGGCGATCGTCGTAAAGTAACTCTCTTGGTCCCCCGCGCAGCCGATCCTTCGCCTTGAACGGATCAGTTGCGCGGGGTTCTGTCTTGAAAGGACAAAACCATGGCAAAGCAGCTTGCGTTTAACGACGCTGCCCGCCGGTCGCTTGAAGCCGGCATCGATAAGCTCGCCAACACCGTCAAGGTCACGCTGGGCCCGCGCGGCCGCAATGTCGTGCTGGACAAGAAGTGGGGCGCTCCCACGATCACCAACGATGGTGTGACCATCGCCCGTGAAATCGAGCTGGACGACCCCTATGAAAACCTTGGCGCGCAGCTTGCCAAGGAGGTCGCCACCAAGACCAACGATGTTGCCGGTGACGGCACCACCACCGCCACCGTGCTGGCCCAGGCCCTGGTCAAGGAAGGCCTGCGCAACGTTGCGGCAGGCGCCGCCCCGGGCGAGATCAAGCGTGGCATCGAGGTTTCGGTCGAGGCCGTTGCTGCCCGCCTGCTGGAAAACGCCCGCCCGGTCGAAGGCACTCAGGTTGCCAACGTTGCCGCCATCTCCGCCCAGAGCGACGAGGTCGGCGAGCTCCTGGCCGAGGCGTTCGGCAAGGTCGGCAAGGATGGTGTGATCACCATCGAGGAATCCTCCACCACGCAGACTGAACTGGTCCTCACCGAGGGCATGCAGTTCGACAAGGGCTACCTGTCCCCGTACTTCGTCACGGACGCGGAACGCCAGGAAGCTGTCCTCGAGGACGCCCTGATCCTGATCAACCAGGGCAAGATCTCCTCGGTGCAGGAATTCCTGCCGCTGCTGGAAAAGGCGCTGCAGAGCTCCAAGCCGCTCTTCATCATTGCCGAAGACGTCGAGGGCGAGGCCCTGTCCACGCTCATCGTCAACCGCATCCGCGGCACGCTGAACGTCGTCGCCGTCAAGGCCCCGGGCTTCGGCGACCGCCGCAAGGCCATGCTGCAGGACATCGCGACCCTCACGGGCGCACAGGTTGTCTCCCCGGAGCTGGGCCTGAGCCTGGATTCCGTGGGCCTTGAGGTGCTCGGCACCGCCCGCCGCATCACGGTCACTAAGGACAACACCACGATCGTCGACGGCGCCGGTTCGGCCGAGGACGTCGCCGCGCGTGTTGCCCAGCTGCGCGCCGAACTGACCCGCACGGATTCCGACTGGGACAAGGAAAAGCTGCAGGAACGCCTGGCCAAGCTGGCTGGCGGCATCGGCGTGATCAAGGTTGGCGCTGCCACCGAGGTTGAGCTGAAGGAAAAGAAGCACCGCATCGAGGACGCAGTGTCCTCGACCCGCGCTGCCCTTGAAGAAGGCATCGTCGCCGGTGGCGGGTCCGCCCTCATCCACGCGCTGAAGGCCCTCGACGAGGACGCAGCTGTCCAGGCTCTCGAAGGTGACGCGGCTGCCGCCGTCGGCATCGTTCGCCGGGCCTTGACCCAGCCGCTGCGCTGGATCGCCCAGAACGCCGGCTTCGACGGCTATGTGGTTGTTGCCAAGGTGGCAGAATCCGCCGTCAACCAGGGCTTCAACGCCAAGTCCGGCGAGTACGAAGACCTGATCGCCGCCGGCGTGATCGACCCCGTCAAGGTGACGCGTGCGGCTCTGCGCAACGCGGCTTCCATCGCTGCACTGGTCCTCACCACTGAAACCCTCGTGGTGGAGAAGCCGGCCGACGAAGACGAGCACGCAGGCCACCAGCACTAATTTCGGCCCGCACAGGGGACGGCCCGGCAACTTGCCGGGCCGTTCCTTTTGTGCCCGGGGACTGCCGCGAAAATGCTCCCGAAGTGCGGCAGGTCCCGCCGCGACTCAGCCGCGACGTGCTGCCTCCCTGCTGGCAATTCACTGGAAACTCACACCTTGGCATGACTGAATAGGGTTCTATGCCCACCGCGACGATTGGCCATGAACATCACGGTTGGATAACATAGACGTTTTGGTTACCGGTTTGAGGGGTTTTTCTATGACACAGCAAAGAACCCTACCCGCGCCTGCCCGATCCGACGGGGCGCCCCAGGCCGGCCGAAAGTCCACCTTCAGGCCCGAAATTCAGGGCCTCCGGTCCCTGGCCGTGCTGATGGTCATGAGCTACCACATCTGGTTGGGCCGGGTCTCCGGCGGTGTGGACGTGTTCTTGCTGATCTCGGCGTTCCTCATGACGCTGCAGTTCGTCGGCCGTTACGAGCAGGGCCGGCCCATGGCCCTACTCAAGCATTGGCTGCACCTCTTCCGGCGCCTCGTCCCGGCTGCCGTCACCGTCATCGTGGCCGTCATTGCCGCAAGCATCCTGTTCCTTCCCCGGACCCGCTGGCTGGAAGTGATCTCGCAGGGCTGGGCCTCCCTGTCCTATGTCGAGAACTGGCTCCTGCAGTCCCAGGCCACGGACTACTACGCTTCGGACCACAGCCAGGCCAGCCCTTTCCAGCATTTCTGGTCCCTCTCGATCCAGGGGCAGATTTTCATCCTGTGGCCCCTAATCTTCGCGGGAGCCGCACTCGTCGCCAAGCGCTTCCGGCTCCGCTACCGCGTGCTGCTGTGCTATATCTTCGCCTTGATTTTCCTCGGTTCGCTGATCTACTCGGTCCTCTTCACTAAGGCGGAGCAGACGGAAGCGTACTTCGATACCGGTGCGCGGCTATGGGAGTTTGCGCTGGGCACCCTGGTGGCTCTGGCCCTTCCCTCCCTGCGGCTTCCCCGGAGCTGGCGCCTGGCGCTCGGCTGGCTGGGCATTGTGGCCATGCTCAGCTGCGGCCTCCTGCTCAATGTCCAGGCCTCCTTCCCCGGTTTCGTGGCACTCTGGCCCACCTTGGCCGCGGCCTGTGTGATCGTCGCCGGCCAGACCGGCAGCAAGCTGGGCGTTGACCGCTTCCTCAGCTCGGGGCCCCTGGTCCGGCTGGGGGACATGTCCTACGCCTTGTACCTGTGGCACTGGCCCGTCCTGGTCATCTCGCTGACCGCGACGGACAAGGACCGCGCGGGGCCGATTACGGGCAGCATCATCGTGGCCGTTTCGATGGTGCTCGCATACGTCACCACCCGCTTCATTGAGAAGCCCTGGCGCGGGTGGAAGTGGCCCGAGCTCAAACGCCGCCGCGCCCTCATTGCCATCGCCGCGGCCGCGGCCATCGCTGCCGTGCCGCTGGCGGCCTGGCAACTCCAGATCAACTACGCCCTTGCCGCGGCGTCAAGCCAGGCCTGGGTCAATAATCCGGGTGCACGTTCGCTGGACCCGGCCTACGTCGGCGGGGCCGACAAATCCGCTCCGCTCCTTCCCACCCTCGCCACCGCGGCTGATGAATGGCCCCGCTACGCGGGCGGCTGCACGTCGGATGAGAAGGCCCTCACCAACATTTGCACCAACGGCAAACAGAACGCCGCCAAGACCGTGGTGATCATCGGCAACTCGCACGCCCACGTCTGGTCGACCCCCATTCTCACTCTGGCCGACAAATACGGGTGGAAGGTCGAAGCCATCACCAAGGGTTACTGCCCTGTGACGGTCGGCCCGGCCCCCGGCCTCTCGGACGGCTGCCTGGACTTCAACAAGGACACCCTCAAGAAGGTGCTGGCCATGAAGCCGGACCTCGTGGTGACAACCAGCACCCGGACCGACCCGGATCCGACGTCCACCGAGTTCATGGACCCGGGGTGGGTTCCGCCGATCAAGGCCATCAACGATGCCGGCATCCCCGTCGTGGCGCTGCGCGACACCCCGCGCATGCACGAGGCCGTCCCGGCCTGCCTGGAGAAGAACCCCAACAACTACTCAGCCTGCGGATCGACGACGGCGGAGAACTACCAGCCCGCGTCGCCCGATGCCTCCGTGGCCGCGCAGCTCCCGGCCACCAAGTTTCTGGACTTCAGCCAGTACTTCTGCCAGGACGATGTCTGCCCGGCCGTCATCGGCAACGTGATGGTCTACAAGGATGACAACCACGTCACCAGGACCTACATGGAGAGCCTCACGCCCTACTTTGAGACCCAGTTCCTGGCCGCTACGGGGTGGAACACCCAGTGAGAAACCTGCTGCCGTTGCCTAACTGACTGGTTGACCGCCGGCGCGGCCGCCAACCAGTCTGTCAGTCAGTCCGTCAGCACCGGGCCGTCAGCCTTGGTCTGTCATCGCTGGGTGCCCGCAGACTTGCGCCGCAGCGTAGCGTCCGGCGGCAGCCGCTTGGCCACCACGCGGTAGAAGAGCAACACCCCGACGCCGGACACCACAATCCCCACCAGGTTCAGGAACAGCTGAAGGGCCGAGCCGGCCGCCTTCTGATACTCGCCCAGGACCAGGGCCACGGCCACAAATCCCGCCGCCGGCACAGTGGTGACGGAGATAAACACGCCAATCAGCGCCGCCGAGCGCCGGCTGATCACCGAGAGCATCCCGGCCGTTCCAGCCAGCACCGCGACAATCAGCGAATACGGCCCAGGATGGTAGATGAATTCAACCGCTGAACCGTGGTCCAGTGCGTCCTTGGGAAACAGCCCGAGCGGTACGGACAGCCACGCGGTCAGGGCGGCAGCCAGCATCGCGAGCGGAAATCCGACGCCGAGGGCCAGCGCCGCGTCGCGTCCGAGCCGCCGCTCGCGCCGGACCAGAGCCACAGCCAGCGCAGCCAGCGGGCCGAACTCCGGGCCCACGGCCATGGCGCCGACAATCGCGATTGTGGAGTCCGTGACGATGCCGATGGCCGCCAGCTGGGTGGCCAGGACCAGGAATGCCAGAAAACTCCAGGTGAGGCGCGAATCTTCGCCGCTCTGGCGCGACACCTCTTCCCAGATGACCGCGTCGGCGCCCTCACCGGGGGCCTCAGCCTCCGCCCGGTCGGCCCGGTCCGAGAGCACAAGATCCGGCAGGTTGACCGAAATCGATCCGCGTTTCTGGAGGTCGAGGGCCTGGAGCTTCTCCATGAGGGTCTCCACGGATTCGCGGGCGAGCAGGACCTGAATAACGTCCCCGGGCGGCATGACCGAGGCGCCCTTGTCGACGGCGATTTCCGCGACGCCGAGATGATCGGCACATCTTTCGACAACAACTCCGGACAAATCACCCGGAACACAAATGCGCAGCTGCACGATCACTTAGCGGCCTCCTCAGACTCCCACCAGCCTAGCTTCCGCGCCGAGGCCAGTGGAGTTCGCCGACGCCCGCGGCCGCCCGGGACTCCAACGAAACACCCCCGCCGAGGCCCCGTCCGACACCCCCGCCGAAGCCCTGTGACTGGCAAAGAAAGTTACGGTTCGGTAACATTGATCTTTTGGAAGCCGGCCTGAAGGGTTTTTTAGTGTCGAACGAGCGAACCATAGCCACCCCGCCAACAGCGGATGCGGGTTCTCCGGCGACCCGAAAAGCCAGCTACCGACCCGAGGTCCAGGGCCTTCGCGCCCTGGCCGTCCTCATGGTGGTCACGTACCACGTGTGGCTGGGCCGGGTCTCCGGCGGCGTGGACATCTTCCTTCTCATTTCGGCTTTCCTGATGACGCTCAGCTTCACGCGGAAGGTCGAATCCGGCGCGCCCCTGCGGCTCCTGAGCCACTGGCTGCACCTGCTCAAGCGCCTCCTGCCCGCCGTCGTCGTGGTGGTGCTCGGCGTGCTGGTCGGCACCTGGGCCATCTTGCCGCAGAGCCGCTGGCCGGACATCCTCGACCAGGCGTGGGCGTCCCTGCTGTACCGGCAGAACTGGCTCCTGGCCGACAGCGCCGTCGACTACTACGCCCAGGACCATTCGGGCGCGAGCCCGCTCCAGCACTTCTGGTCGCTGTCGATCCAGGGACAGGTGTTCGTGCTCTGGCCCCTCGTGTTTGCCGGCACGGCTCTTCTTTCCCGACTGCTCCGGCGCTGGACGGGCGAGGACCGCGCCCTGCTTAGCTACCGGTCCCTGCTGACCGCGGCATTCGGCGCCATCTTCGCCGTGTCCCTCGTCTACTCGATCCAGCAGACCACCACCAACCAGGCTCACGCCTACTTCGACACCGGCGCCCGGCTCTGGGAATTCGCCCTCGGCTCCCTCTTGGCCCTCGCCCTGCCATATTTGAAGCCCGGCAGGATCCTGCGCGTCGTGCTGGGATGGGCCGGCTTGGTGGCCATGCTGTCCTGCGGGCTGCTGCTGACCGTGGACCGGTCGTTCCCGGGCTTCATCGCACTGTGGCCCACGCTGGCCGCCGCCGCGATCATTACCGCCGGACAAAGCGGCAGCCGCTTCGGCGTGGACCGTCTCCTGACCTGGAAGCCGCTGGTGTCGCTGGGAGACAACTCCTATGCGCTGTACCTCTGGCACTGGCCGCTGTTGGTGCTGGCCCTTGCGGGGGCGGCCATCACAGCGCCGAACCTTGTCCAGGGGCTGTGCATCGTCGGCGTGTCCATCGTTTTGGCAGTCCTCACCACCCGTTTCGTCGAGAAGCCGCTGCGCGAATGGCACTGGCCGAAGCGCCGTGCCTGGCGCACCGCCGTGGTGATTGCCGCCTGCGGGGCCCTGCTGGCAGGTCCGGTCGCGGTCTGGCAGAGCAGGCTCGTGGCCGACGAGGCCGCGGCGGCGTCCCAGCCCAAGGAACTTACGCCCGGCGCGGCCGCCCTGGCTCCGGAAAACGCCGGCAAACCCACCCCGGACGCGAAGATCATCCCCGCGCCGGCGGCGATGAAGAATGAGTGGGCCGACATCGACGGCCTGTGCGCAGACGAGAACGTCCCCAGCGACCCCCTGCTGCAGGGTTGCCTGCAGAACAACAAACCCGAGAAGGTCACGAAGCGAATCGTGGTGCTCGGCGACTCCCATGCCCAGCAGTACATGGCGGCGCTGGGCCCCATCGCGAAGAGCCACGGCTGGGAAGTCGTTACACTCCTGAAAGGCAACTGCCGCTTCGGCGGGGAGTCACCGGACCGGGACGCGGACTGCAATGCCTTCAACAAGGCCAGCGCGCAGTACGTCCTGGACCACCACCCGGACGCCGTCTTCACGGTCGCGTCCCTGACCCACAAGGAAGCGCCGTTCGAGACCGAGGTGCCGCAGTACCTTGAAGGCATCAAACCCTTCACCGACGCCGGCATCGACGTGGTGGGCATCCGCGACAACCCCCGCTTCAACATCAATATGCCCGAATGCGTCCAGAAGAACGGCGAGGGTGCCGCGGAGTGCAACGTGCCCGAGCAGGAGTCGCTCGCGGGGTCCTCGCCGCTGGACGCCTACCGTGGCAAGGTGCCCGGCCTGCACCTCATGGACATGAGCGATTTCATCTGCGCGAACGGGGTCTGCCCCGCGGTCGTAGGCAACGTGTACGTCTACAAGGACGACAACCACCTGACCAAGACCTACGTTCAGACCATGATCCCCATGTTCGAACAGCGGCTCCTGGCCACCACCGGCTGGAAGTAGGCCCCCCGCGCCGGGCCGGCACCGGCAGCCCCCGGCGGCCGTCCGGCATGGGGCGGCTCACATTGAAGGCGCACATTACCGCCCCGGAATATGGCTATCGCCGCCAAGGTTCTACTATTTATTCAACCCTTCTGCACAGACCAGACCCGTAATGACTGGCTGGTCATCTGTTGCAACCCCTACCCGTGAACCCCGTAACCCAAGGTAAGAGGCGCACTCATGACCCAGCCCGAACACAACCCCTTTGGCTTCATCGGCCTGACGTACGACGACGTCCTGCTCCTGCCCGGCCACACCGACGTGATCCCCTCCGAGGCGGACACGTCCTCCCGGATTTCCAAGCGCATCACGGTCCAGACCCCGCTGCTGTCCGCCGCGATGGACACCGTCACGGAGTCCCGGATGGCCATCGCCATGGCGCGCCAGGGCGGCCTCGGCGTCGTGCACCGCAACCTTTCCATCGCCGATCAGGCCGACCAAGTGGACCGGGTCAAGCGCAGCGAATCCGGCATGATAACCAACCCCCTGACCATCGGCCCCGAGGCCACGCTGGCTGAGCTCGACGAGATCTGCGCACGCTACCGCGTCTCCGGGCTCCCGGTGGTGGACGAAGGCAACAGGCTGCTGGGCATCGTCACCAACCGCGACACCCGGTTCGTGCCGGAATCGGACTTCCCGCTCCGTCTGGTCAGTGACGTCATGACCAAGATGCCGCTGGTCACCGGGCACGTCGGCATCAGCCGTGAGGAAGCCTCGCACAAGCTGGCCACGAACAAGATCGAGAAGCTCCCGCTCGTTGACGAGCAGGGCCGGCTCCAGGGCCTCATCACCACCAAGGACTTCACCAAGGCTGAGCAGTACCCGCTCGCCACCAAAGACGAGGCTGGCCGCCTGCGCGTCGGTGCGGCCATCGGCTTCTTCGGCGACGGCTGGGAGCGTGCCATGACGCTCGTTGACGCCGGTGTGGATGCCCTGTTCGTGGACACCGCGAACGGCCACTCCCAGGGCGTGCTGGAAATGATCCGCCGGCTCAAGGCCGAGTCCTCCGCGGCGCACGTGGACATCATCGGCGGCCAGGCCGCCACCCGCGAAGGAGCCCAGGCCCTGATCGACGCCGGTGCCGACGGCATCAAAGTCGGCGTCGGCCCCGGTTCCATCTGCACCACCCGCGTGGTTGCCGGCGTCGGCGTCCCCCAGATCACCGCCATCTACGAATCGGCGAAGGCGGCCATCCCGGCCGGCGTCCCGCTGATCGCCGACGGCGGCCTGCAGTACTCGGGCGACATCGGCAAGGCGCTGGTCGCCGGTGCCGACACCGTGATGCTCGGCTCCCTCCTGGCCGGCTGCGACGAATCCCCGGGCGAGCTGATCTTCGTCAACGGCAAGCAGTTCAAGAGCTACCGCGGCATGGGCTCCCTGGGCGCCATGCAGACCCGCGGCAAGAACACCTCCTACTCCAAGGACCGCTATTTCCAGGCCGACGTCTCCGGCGATGACAAGCTCATCCCGGAGGGCATCGAAGGCCGGGTCGCCTACCGCGGCCCGTTGTCCTCGGTGGCCTACCAGCTGGTCGGCGGCCTCCGCCAGACCATGTTCTACACCGGCGCCCCCACCGTCGCCGAGCTCAAGGCCCGCGGCAAGTTCGTCCGCATCACCGCCGCCGGACTCAAGGAATCGCACCCGCACGACATCCAGATGACCGTCGAAGCCCCGAACTACGGTTCGCGCTAAGACTCTCCCTGTGAACCGGGTCAGCCCGCCGAAACTGCAGTTTCGGCGGGCTGACCCGTCTGGGCGGGCTCGCCCGTTTGTGGGCGCCCGGTTTCACCCGGAGCGGCGCAGCACCCGCCGGTGCCGCACCCGCAGTCGCCGCACCCGCCACTTCCGGGTCCCGGAACTAGGCTGGAGGCATGTCCGAACTCCTGCCCGCACGTGAGCCGAAACGCAAGCTTGCGCTGAAGCCCTATGCCCGCGCCGTGGCGCAGGTTCTGCGGGTGAGCTTCCAGGCCTCACCGGCCGCCGTCGTGATGAAAGTCCTCGGCTCGCTGATCTCGGCGCTCCTGCCGCTCGTCACCACCTACTTCGCCGCTCTGACCACGACGGCGCTGGCTGCCGCCTACGCGGGCAACGCCGACGCCGGCCGGCAGGCCATCATTTACGTCATCATCACCGCGGCCCTCGGGCTCTTCTGGGGCGCATTCAGCAGCGTGGACCGCTACATCCAGCAGCTCATGAGCTTCCGGGTCGGTGCGATCGTCGGTGATCTGATGTACGAGCGTTTCCTCACCCTGGACTTCTGGCGCTACGACGACAAAGAGACGGTGGACCTGTACGACCGCGCCAAGCGTTTCTCCGATTCCTACGCACGGGTCCTTGACCGGATCGCCGCGATCTTCACCCAGCTCGTCTCGGTGCTCCTCGCTATTGGCGCACTGCTGCTGGTCAGCTGGTGGATCGCCGTGATCGTCCTGATCGCGATCGTCCCCAGCGTCTACCTGCAGTTCAAGCTCTCCCGCGAACAAATCGCGCACTGGAACACGCAGGTGGATTCGCGCCGGCAGCGCAGGATGATCGAAACCAACCTTCTGCGCCCGCAGCACATCGCCGAGATGCGGCTCTACGGAATCGTCGGCTACCTGATGGGGCTGCGCTCCAGGCTCCGGGACGCCGACGAGAAGCGCCGGCTGGACTTCCAGAAGCGCTACATCCCCAGACAGCTCGCGGCCGATGCGCTGCAGTACGGTGCCGAAGTTGTGTCTCTGATCTGGGTGGTCGGCCAGATCATCGCCCATGCCCAGCCGGTGGGGCAGTTCCTCTATATCCAGCAGATTGTCAGCCGCGCCCTGTCCACGGCCAACAGCCTGGTCTCCTCGCTCAGCTCGATCGACGAGGACCTGGCGAACCTCAAGGACTACGAACTGTTCATGGCACTGCCCGTGCATTCCAGCCATGCTCCGCCCCTGTTGGAGGCACCGAAGACTTTGGAACTGCGGGACATCCACTTCACCTACACCGGCAGCGACCTTGAAGTCATCCGCGGAATTTCAATGACCATCCGGCAGGGCCAGCACATCGCCATCGTGGGCGAGAACGGCGCGGGCAAGTCCACCCTGATCCGCATCCTGGCCGGCCTCTACCGGCCCGATTCCGGGCAGGTGCTGCTCGACGGCGTCGACCTCGCCGCCGTCGACGTCAAGTCCTGGCACCGGCACCTGGCGGTGCTCAGCCAGGAATTCCTGAAATACGAGTTCGCCACCGCGGCGGAGAACATCTTCTTCGGCGACGTCGATTCGCCCCGCGATGACGGCATGATCCGCCGGGCCGCCGCCGATGCCGAGGCCCTGGAGTTCATCAACAAACTGCCCAACGGCCTGGACAACCACGTCAGCAACTGGATGGAGGACCCGCGCGGACGGAAGGGAAGCGGGCTGTCCGGCGGGCAGTGGCAGCGCCTGGCGATGGCACGGAACTTCTACCGCAACGCAGCGTTCATGGTGATGGACGAGCCGACCTCGGCCATCGACGCGCTGGCCGAACACCGGATCTTCACGAGGCTCTTCGCCGACCGCGGCAGCACCATCATCGCCATCAGCCACCGCCTGGCCACGATCGAGAAGGCCGACGTTGTCTACATGCTCGAGGACGGCCGGATCGTGGAACAAGGCACGCACCGCGAGCTCGTGGCGCTGCGCGGCCGGTATTTCCGGATGTTCGAATCCCAGCTGGCCGTCCCGGACACGGAGGACATCAGCGGAGAGTGACGGGAGCGCCTTCCACAGTGGTGCGCACGCGGGCTATGCCCGGTTCGGGCGGAACGCTGCTGAAGCCGAAGCCGACGGCGGGCACGACCTTTGCCAGCGTGCCGGCGTCGACCCCGTCCCAGCTGACCGTCGCCGCGTCAATGCGGTGAAGATCGGTGACGCCGTAGTACTCGCGCCGACCGCCCCCGGCGGTGCCGGCAGTGCGCACCCCGGGGCTGAGAAGTCCCGCGAAGGGGCTGACGGCGCGCAGCCAGCGCGGGTGCACGGCCAAGGGCCGGGGGATGAGCCGTGCCGCCGTGCCGAGCGCGGTCCGGGCGCCGACGGCAGCTTCCAGCAGCAGGCGCCCGGCGTCTACCGTCAGCGTTCCGCCAGCGTGCCGGACGGCGATGTCCACCAGCAGGGTCTCATCGAAGCAGTAGACGGCTGCAATGAATCCTGCCACCTCTGCCGTGGGGGCCAGCAGGATGCGCCGGCCCGAGGGTAGTTCCACCATGGCGTCGGCGAAACGGCCGAACGGGGACTCCTGCCAGAGCCCCACCACGGCACGAAGTCCCGACGCCGTGCCGATCCCGGCAATGTGGCCGTCGAAGATCCACCGCATACCCATGCGGCCACCTTACGTCGGCAGCGGTCGTTGCGCTGCCGTGCGGGACACGTTCACGGGGAAAACCGCGCCCTGGGATAACCTAGAGCAGTGACTTACGAGATTGAGATTGGCCGAGGCAAGCGTGGGCGCCGTGCCTACTCCCTGGATGACATTGCGATCGTCCCCAACCGTCGCACGCGTGACCCCAAGGACGTATCCGTCTCCTGGCAGATCGATGCCTACAAGTTCGACATGCCGGTCATCGCGGCACCGATGGATTCGGCCATGTCGCCGGAAACCGTCATCGCCTTGGGCCGCCTCGGCGGGCTCGGCGTCCTGGACCTCGAAGGCCTGTGGACCCGGTACGAGGACCCGCAGTCCGTCCTGGACGAAATCGCGGTCCTCGCGGACGAGACCAACAGCCCCGCCGTCACCCGGCGCATGCAGGAGCTCTACCAGGCGCCGATCCAGCCCGAGCTGATCACCTCGCGCCTGGCCGAGATCCGCGCCGCCGGCGTCACCGTCGCAGGCTCCCTCACCCCGCAGCGCACGCAGGAACACTACAAGACCGTGGTGGCTGCCGGCGTCGATATCTTCGTCATCCGCGGAACCACCGTCTCGGCCGAACACGTC
This sequence comes from Arthrobacter sp. ok909, assembly GCF_900104405.1. Taxonomy (NCBI): domain Bacteria; kingdom Bacillati; phylum Actinomycetota; class Actinomycetes; order Micrococcales; family Micrococcaceae; genus Arthrobacter; species Arthrobacter sp. ok909. The sequence continues at coordinate 162,168 of NZ_FNJS01000009.1, forward strand.
TCCAAGGACCACGAGCCGCTGAACCTCAAGCAGTTCATCTACGAACTCGACGTCCCCGTGATCGTCGGCGGAGCGGCCGGCTACACCCCGGCACTTCACCTCATGCGCACCGGCGCCGCCGGCGTCCTGGTCGGCTTCGGCGGGGGAGCCACCACCACCACCCGCCGCGCGCTCGGCATCCATTCGCCCATGGCTTCGGCCATCTCCGACGTCGCGGCCGCCCGCCGGGACTATATGGATGAATCCGGCGGACGCTACGTGCACGTGATCGCCGACGGCGGCATGGGCACCTCCGGTGACATCGTCAAGGCCATCGCCATGGGTGCCGATGCCGTGATGCTGGGCAGTGCCCTGGCCCGCGCCGAGGAAGCACCCGGCAAGGGCTGGCACTGGGGCCAGGAAGCCCACCACCTCGAACTGCCCCGCGGCGACAGGGTCAACGTTGGAACGGTGGGTCCGCTCGAGGAAGTCCTGTTCGGTCCAGGCCACCACACCAACGGCACCTCGAACCTGATCGGTGCGCTGCGCCGTTCGATGGCGACCACCGGCTATTCGGACCTGAAAGAGTTCCAGCGCGTCGACGTCGTCGTCTCGCCGTACGCCGGGAACTGAACCCGGCGCCGGGAACTCTGACGTACGCCGGAGACTGAACCCGGGGCAGACGGCTAAACGCGACGCCGGGAATTGAACCCCACGCCGGCAGGGGATTGGCCCTGCCCATCCGGAAGACTTGGACGTAGTCTGGTGCCCTACGAGGTTTGATCCGGATGGAGGCGTGACATGAACAGTTTTCCCGGCGGTTCTCCCGTGGCCGGAGGTGCTCTTGGCCCCGCAGAGCGCGATGCTTCGATCGCGCTTCTGAAGGGCACGGGCGACCCGGGCAAGGAACTTGACATCCTGATCGTGGGCGGAGGAATCGTCGGCGCCGGCGTCGCGCTGGACGCCATCACTCGTGGGCTCAGCGTCGGCATCGTCGAAGCCAACGACTGGGCGGCCGGCACCTCCTCCCGGTCCTCCAAGCTCATCCACGGCGGCCTGCGTTACCTGGAGATGCTGGACTTCGCCCTGGTCAAGGAGGCGCTGCACGAGCGCGGGCTCATCCTTTCCGTCCTCGCTCCGCATCTGGCCCGGCCGGTGCCGTTCCTCTACCCGCTGACCAAGCACTTCGTTGAGCGCCCGTACGTCGGTGCCGGGATCGCGTTGTACGACGTCATGTCCATCACCGGCGGACACAGCCGCGGCGTTCCGTTCCACAAGCACCTGTCCCGCCGCGGGACCCTGCGGGCCGCGCCGAGCCTGAAGGATGACGCCTTCGTAGGCTCTATCCGGTACTACGACGGCCAGGTGGACGACGCCAAGTACGTTGCCAACCTCGTCCGGACCGCGGCATATTACGGCGCGCACGCGGTCAACCAGATGTCGGTCGTGGCCTTCCTGCGCGAAGGTGAGCGCGTGGTCGGCGCCAAGGTGGTCAATCACGAGGACGGCTCGAGCTTCAACATCCGGGCCAAGCAGGTCATCAACGCCACGGGAGTCTGGACCGACGAGACCCAAGCCATGGTGACGGAGCGCGGACAGCTCAAGGTGCGAGCCTCCAAGGGCATCCACCTCGTGGTACCCCGTGACCGGATCCAGTCCACGGTGGGGCTGATCCTGCGGACCGAGAAGTCCGTGCTGTTCGTCATCCCCTGGGGCCGGCACTGGATCATCGGAACCACGGACACCGACTGGCACCTCGACAAGGCCCACCCTGCAGCCTCCAGCAAGGACATCGACTACCTGCTGGAACACGTCAACAAGGTCCTCAAACGGCCGCTGACCCGGGAGGACGTCGAGGGCGTCTACGCCGGACTACGCCCGCTGCTGGCCGGGGAAAGCGACTCCACCGCCAAGCTCTCCCGCGAACACGTAGTGGCCCACCCCGTGCCGGGGCTTGTAGTAGTAGCCGGCGGGAAATGGACCACCTACCGCGTCATGGCCAAGGACGCCGTTGACGAGGCAACTCGCAGCATGGACGAGCGTGTCCCGCCGAGCTGCACGGAGTCCATTCCCCTTCTGGGAGCCAGTGGTTTCAAAGCCGCATGGAACAAGCGGAACCGGATGGCGGAGGAGACCGGCGTCCACGTGGCCCGGATCGAACACCTGCTCAACCGTTACGGCGCCATGGCTCCGGAGGTGCTGGCCCTCATCGCCAGCAACCCGGAACTGGCAGAGCCACTGCCGGGCGCGGATGACTACCTCGCCGCCGAGGCCGTCTATGCCGCCACGCACGAGGGCGCCCGCCACGTCCAGGACGTCCTGACCCGCCGCACCCGGATTTCGATCGAGGCGTGGGACCGGGGTGTGTCCGCCGCTCCGGTAGTCGCTAAACTAATGGGAGACGTTCTCGGCTGGAGTGATGCGCAGCGCGAGGGCGAAATCAAGCACTATCTGGCCCGGGTTGATGCCGAGCGCCTGAGCCAGCAGCAGCCGGACGACGAATCCGCCGATGCCGCACGGTTGGGCGTGGAGGATATCGTCCCCTTGCGCTGAGACTCAGCACCGGCCGGCAGTGCGGACCACAACGCTAGTCATATGACTGCCGGCCGGCGTGCACTGACGCCACTTCGAAGGGACATCTCTTGGCGGAACCACTGGACCGGTACGACGCCGAGCTCACCACGCCCGAGATGGTGATCCTCGAACTGGACGCCACGGACAAGCTCGACGCCACGTCCCAGCTCGCAGAGCGCATGTATGAGGCAGGGCGCATTTCCGATCTCGAGGGCTTCCTCAAGCAGGTCAACGCCCGTGAGCACCAGCTCGCCACCGGGCTGCCCGGCGGGGTGGGACTGCCGCACGCCCGCAGCGAGCTCGTCTCGCAGACCTCCATCGCCGTCGGCATCACGAAATACGGCAGGGCACTCGACTTCGGCGCCGCTGACGGGCCGGCCACCGTGATTCTGCTCATCGCCACTCCGGCGAGTTCTTTTTCCGACCACCTCGAAGTGCTCGCGACCCTGGCACGCTCACTGTCGAAGGAGTCCTTCCGCGAGTCGCTTCGCCGGGCTTACGACCCCGAAGTGATCGCAGAACTCATCAATTCCAGCCTGGTGTTCTTCGACCACTAGGGATTGGGGGGCGGGCCCTTTCGTGTCGGCTTCGTCGCCGTGCAGGGACCCGGCTGCTCCACTGGTTCCGAACGCGCACAGCGCGTGGCCGCTGTACCGGGCGCGAGTGGCTCTGTTGGAGGATCAGTTGGTGCGCGCTGCCGGCATTGAAGTCACAGGGGCTCCGGAGTCCGTGGTTTTCTCGCCCGGGGTGCGCACGCAGTTTGGCTATCCAGAGTCCTGAACCGCGCACACTAACCTTCCGCTTTGGCCCGAGTGCCCTGAAAAGTTGGCGGCCGGGCAACCGCTCCGCGGCGCCAATGGCTTCGCGCACGGTTCCCGCTTAAAGTGTCGGACCCCCGGAGGAGACTGTTGTCATGGAAGCCGTCAGGGATTTCATTCCGTTCGGGGACGACGGGCAGGGCACGGACCGCAACACGGACCGGGGCCGGTGGTCGGGTGTGGATGTTGCGCTGGCGGCGCTGGAGGCTGTGGGTTCGACGGCGGTTCAGGATGCGGCGTTGTGGGATTTCCGGGCCGCGTCGGACTTCGCCGGGGGTGTGGAGGAGCTCTCGCGCCGGGTGGAGTTTTTGCAGCTGGTGGCGGCCGGAGCGGTGGACCGGACCAGGACACAGGCCGCCGCGGCGGCGGGGGCCGGCACGTCGTGGACGACGGGCTGGCGCGACGAGGCCCCCGGAACCGCGGCGGCCAGTGGCGCATCTTCCGGCGCGGTGAGCGACGGGACCGATGGCAGGATCGACGGTGTGCCCGGTTCAGCGGCTTCGCCCGAGGCGCTGACCGGGGAGGGTGTGCCGTCGGCTGCGGCCGGTGACGCGGCGGTGGTGGATGACGGGTATCGGAACACGGCGGAGTTCCTGCGGGCGCTGTTGCGGATCGGTGCGCCGGAGGCTAAGCGCCGGCTGTCGCTGGCCGGGGGTCTGTTGCCCCGCCGGGGACTCACCGGCCAGCCCGTCCCGGCCGCGCATGGGGAGCTGGGTGCGGCGGTCGCGGCCGGGGAGGTCGCGTCCCGGGCCGCGACGATCATCGCGGCGGCGTTGGAGAAGGTCCGGCACGCCTGTGACGCCGGGTCGCTGGCGCGGATGGAGCACGCCCTGACGCGCACGGCCGCGGAAAACGATACGGACTTCCTGGCCCGGGTCGCCCGGGGCTGGGCCGATGCGCTGGATCAGGACGGCGCCGAGCCGTCCGAGGAGCTGCTGCGCCAGCTTCAGGGCGCCTTCATCCGGCGCCGGCGCCACGGCCTGCACCATGTCGAGATTTTCGCGACCACCGAACAGTTCGAGTACCTCCTCACCGTCATGAACACCGGCACCAACCCCCGCACCGGCACCACAAACACACCCGCCGGGACCACGAACGCCGCCGAGACCACGAGCACACCCGCCGCCGCCGTTGAGGGATCGGCCGCCGGCGCCGCTTCTGAGGGCCCCGCGGCCGGCGCCGAGGGCTCCGCCACCGGTCACGGCTGGACCGCCGGTGATGGCGCCTCGGAGGGCTCCGCCCCCGGTGTCGGCGCCGCTGATGACTGGGCCGCGGGTGCCGGAACGGCCGCCGGTCACGGCCGGGCGGTTGATGCCACCCCCGGTGCCGCCGTTTCTGCTGGCTGGGCCGCTGAGCCCGCCGGCACGGCTTTCGCCGTGGGGTGGGCTCCCAGTGCGGCCGACGGTGAGTGGCCGGTCACGAATGCCGGGGCCGGCGTGCCGGCCTGTGGTGCCCGGGCCGGGGGCGTGTCGGCTCACGCGGATGCTCAGGCTCCCGCCGCGGGGAATCATGGCGTTCCGGACGACGCCCCTGCCGGAGCGGGCCAGCCGGTGTTCGGGGAGGATCCGGGGGCAGAGCGGCTGGATCGACGGTCCCGGCCCCAGCGGCTGCTCGACGGCCTGGTCGGTGCCTGCGAAGTCGCCCTCGCGACCGGCGGCCTGCCCGCCGCCGGCGGGCTCCGCCCCCAGGTGATGGTCACCATCGATTACCGGGACCTGCTGGCCCGGCTCGGCACCACCCCCGACGGCACTGCCGCCGGCGCGGCCGGCGCGGCGGACGAAACCGGTGCGGCCGCTCAGACCGGCACGACAGAAAGTCAGGCAGCGGCCGGTGGGGCGTTCCGGCCCGCGGGGGCGGTGCGGGAAACGGGCTCGCTGCTGTTCACCGGACCCGTCACCGCCTCCACCATCCGGAAGATCGCCTGCGACGCCGACATCATCCCCGTCCTGCTCGGGGGTGAGGGACGGATCCTGGACATCGGACGGGCCACACGGCTCTTCCCGCCCCACCTCCGCAAAGCCCTCATCGCCCGGGACCTCGGCTGCGCCTTCCCCGGCTGCACCATCCCCGCGCCCTGGTGCGAAGCCCACC